>NZ_JAQMSY010000195.1:0-23033 GCF_028329095.1 Microcystis sp. CS-574 | reverse complement strand
TTGAATACAGTGGAATGTACGATTAGGGAGGGAAGTTATCGTTTTTCTAAGATAACTCGACCGACCCAACTGCAACAAAAAGCGTTAGATTTATTGGGAGTTTCCCTGATTTGTACCCAGTAACGGGGCGGCGGAAATTCTTTTAATCCCTTCTACAGCAGATGTTATGGCTTTTTGTCAACGGGGAAGTCCAGCTATAGATAGACTTCAACGGCCCTAGCATTCGCCGCGTCACGGAATAAAAATGCGTCTTGCGCCTTGATAATCTTCAATATCAACTACAATATCAACCAAACGGTTAACGCAACGATCTCGATAATCTGGCTCGGCAAGTAGTCGCTCAATATTACCGATTGTCACGACGGGTAATGATGTGGGGGTATTTTCCTCCCGCATCACTTGCTCCAGGGAATCTTTGCCTTTCATGCTTCGGTTAGCGGTGATCAGGATCATCTGATTGGCTTGGGCATACCGCCAAACAACGCGATCATCGCTCGTGACAGCTAACCCAACTTCTTCAAACAGAATAAAACGAATCGAGATCAAGTCAAGCCAACCACTCGCAGCAAGGACTCCGGCGAGGACAAGAGAATGCCCTCGTAAGTTATGATCAACTAGAAAATTCATGCCCGTGATGCCAACTTGGCTTTTTCCGCTTGAAGTTTTGCTCGAATGGCTTCTGTGCCAGGTTTTGGCGGCTTAGCAGCAATACGGGCAACTCGCTCACGATTTTGCTCTTCATAGTATAGTCGGAGTTCTTCAGCTTCTTTGAGAACTTGCTGGTACTCAGCCTCTACATCCGCACGATGAGCCTCAATATAAGCCAGGGCAGTGTTAATTTGCTCTTCCGTCAGATCAAATAATCCCTGAATGAACTTAGGTGGATATTGAGCAGTCACATAATCCATTACATCATAGAGGGTGATGCGGGTTCCTGCGATTGTCAGTCCTCGCTCTGTACGAATGATAGCGGTTTGTTTATTTGATGCGAGCGTCATAGCTATAGTCTCAGTGTTTCACCATCTCATTCCATATTACCGCATGAAAAAGCAAGGTGAGCAAACGCCCACCCTGACTACTAATTCGCAAGCTCTTTAATCCTCGACCCAGACCTTCAAAATGTATTTCAGCCTCGTTCCTGCATCTAGCCAGTAGTGAACTCCAATATCTGGCAATTCAGTATCACCAGGCCCCGGACTACAAGATCGGCGATCAAATTTAGACCACAGCTTCAATCAATGGGCATGGTGCGTTCCCCAAAATCGATCGCTGGAGCAGTGGGAGCCATATTAGGGAACGCACCCTACAAGATCGGCGATCTGCTATGCAGTGCCTTCGGCATCGCACTGACAATTAGGCTCATTCTAGCGATGATTACTATATCTGACCGCACCCCTTGACAAAAACTTAGAATTATTCGACCTTTAGCGATCGCTATCGGGGGATAGTTGTTTTTTGTTACAGCAGTGGGGAGCAGTCTAACTGATGGCTATATTTCCAGATTATCGCCCGCAGGAAACCAATCTTCATCGAGAATTTGTTCAAGGGAACCAATGGGAATAACGGGGAAAGTATCGAGGGGTAATTGAGAGCGATCGCTGGCATTTTTTCGAGCTGAAAGATAACATTCATCGAAAATTTCTAAAAGATAGGGTTTCAGACTAGGACTATCTTTAAGTTCATCTAATATATCGAGACGAAAAGTTCTAATCTCTCCCTTCCAGTGACCTTCGTTTCTCTCTCTTTCTGCCGCCCAATATTTGAGCTTAAGTAAATGTTCTAATAATCGGGTTAACAGACTTTTAATTGTGCGCTTTTCACTCCTTCCCATACTTGCTAATTCCTCTAGTAAATTCTCTAAATCTACCCGCTCAAACTGTCTGGCTTGCAGTTGATTAATAGTAGTTCTAATCCAGAGATAAAAGTCTTCTTCGTACATGGTTTTATTATCCATAATTTACCTCTATATATTACTCGTGGTCATTAGTAGGAAACCAATCTTCATCGAGAATTTGTTCAAGGGAACCAAGAGGAATAGCGGGGAAAGTATCAAGAGGTAATTGAGTTCTAACTTGAGCCTCTTTTCTAGCAAATTGATAGCATTCCTCAAAGATTTCCAGAATATAGGGTTTCAAACTAGGGCTATCTTTAATTTCTTCGATTATTTGTCTGCGAAAGTTGAGAATTTCCCCTTTCCAGTGACCCTCATTTCTAGCTTTTTCTCCTGTCCAGTAGGTTAGTTTCAGCAAATGTACCAGCAATTGAATCAAAAGATTTTCAATTTTGCGTTTTTCACTCCTCCCCATACTTGCTAATTCCTCCAGTAAATTCTCTAAATCTACCCGCTCAAACTGTCTGGCTTGCAGTTGATTAATAGTAGTTCTAATCCAGAGATAAAAGTCTTGTTCGTACAGAGTTTTATTGTCCATAGATACTTAGTTAAACTGAATAAAACGAGGGTAATCATCAAAATCAACTATACAAACTAGCCACATATTCACCGTAGCCATTATAGGGCAGAGTTTCGATAATTTCCCAAGATAAATCACTTCTACTGCCGATAAATTTCTCCGTTGCTTGCGACCAACGGGGATGGGGTTTACTGGGGTTTACATTAGCCTCAAAATCGTATTCGTGAGCGTCAATTGTGTTCCAGTAGGTGGCGGGTTGTTTGGCGGTAAATTCAATTTTTACTATCGATTTTGCCCCTTTAAAACCGTATTTCCAAGGAATAACCATTCGCAAGGGTGCGCCGTGTTGTTTTGGTAAATCATGTCCGAAAATTCCCACAGCAAAGAAAGCTAATTCGTTGGCCATTTCCTCAATTCTTAAACCTTCTGTATAGGGCCAGGGTAAGGCTCCTAAATGTAATCCTGGCCTCTGGGTAATTTCTGGATCATAAAAGGAGGTAAAACGGACGAATTTTGCTTCTGGTTTTGGTTCCACTGCCGCAATTAAAGCAGCCATGGGAAAACCAAGCCAAGGTAAGACCATTGACCAAGCTTCCACACAACGAAAACGATAGATTCTTTCTTCGAGAGGAAAGGTTTTTTTAATAGTATCTATATCGTAGGTCTGGGGATTTTTTACCAATCCTCCCACTTCTACCATCCAGGGATTCGTCGGTAGTTTCTGCGCTTTTAACCAGATATTTTTCCCCCCTCCGAACTCATAAAAATTGTTATATTTCCCCGCTACAGTTTCGGCAACTACGGGACGATTTACCGTTAAAAACTGCGGATTTTTGCTGAACCCTTCAATTTTAGGTAATTGCAAACTTTTTTCTAAAGCTTCCGAGGAGGAGGATTTACCACAAGAAGTTAATAATAGGGAACTTCCCGCAATTCCTGCCCCGATTAACCCCTGTAAAAAGCGACGACGGTTAAAATAAACACTTTCGGAAGTAACTTCATTTTCGGAAATTTGCCAGGATTTAGCTAAACGAATTAAGACCATAATTATCCCCAATTTTATTGACAAAAAAGCAGAGTTATGATATGGGATACCACAACTCTGATTGTACAATATTTTGTCAGTTTTTTTAAGAAATTTCGGCGAGCATGGGGGCAGTCACCAGAGGTTCCCGTCGTCCTTTTAAGACTATGGGAACTCCTCGCGAGGGAGCAAGGGTGACACCGCGGCGACTGGGTTTTTCAGGGGTATTATTAACTAGAGTTAACTGATAATTGGCCAAAATTGTGGCGATAGCGATTTTCATCTCGTAGATAGCTAAAACTTCCCCAATACAACGACGCGCTCCACCACCAAAAGGCATATATTCGTAGGGGGTGAATTGTTTTTCTAAAAAGCGTTCTGGTTTAAAAGTATGGGAATCGGGGAAAGTTTGCTCGCGGTGGTGGGCCAGATAAATACAACCCATAAGAATTGTCCCTTTTTCTAAAGGATAACCATCTAGTTCTACTGGTTCTTGCACTACTCGCGGAAAAGTTAACATTGCCACGGGATGAATGCGTAAAGTTTCCGAACAAACCGCCGAAAGATAGGGTAATCGAGTTATATCAATGGGGTTAGGATTATCTCCTAAAGTGGCTATTTCTTGGAGAATTTTTGCTTTAATTTCTGGATAGCGATGAGTCCAGTAGAGCACCCAAGATATAGCGGTGGCGGTGGTTTCATGACCTGCGAATAATAAGGTCATTAATTCATCGCGCAATTCCTTATCGCTCATCGGGTTGCCTTCTTCATCCCGGGCCGACATCAGTAGTGATAAAATATCGCTACGATTGGGGTTAGGATTAGCTTTTCTTTCGGCAATTTCTGTATAGATAATATCATCAATTTTTGCTTGGGAACGCTGGTATTTTCCCCAGGGACTCCAAGCACCCAAATCAGCCTGCAAAATTGGGAAAAATAACAAAGAAACCATCACCGGAGAGTTAAAAATATCGAGCATTTCAGCCAGAATTTTTTTCAGGGTTTGATAACGTTCCCCTTGACTAATTCCAAAAACTGCCTCCATAATTACTTGTAAAGCAATCGCTGTGGTCGCTGAACGGGCCTTAAAAGGTTGATTTTCGGGCAATTCTGCCATTACTCTTAGGGTAATATCGCGGATTAAATCGCCGTAGAAACGCATTCTTTCCCCGTGAAAAGGTGGCAATAAAAGCTGACGGCGTTTTTTGTGGATGTCTCCGTCTAACATGATGACGGAATAATCACCAATAATCGGGGCAATAATCCGATTGGTTTCCCCCGGTGCCGAAAATTTTTTACGGTCATTAGTTAAAATTTGTTGTAGGGCTGAAGGACTACTGACAAAGATAAAATTATCTACAGTTAAACCCACTTTTGCGCTAAAAATATCGCCATGCTTGCGGGCGGCATTTTCCATAAAAGCTACGGGATTAATGATCCATTGTGCCATTTGCAGGAAGGTGGGGGCTTTGACCTTGGGGATGATTTTCATAGATTGATTGCTATATCCAATGCTAATTATTTCTAATTGTGACATTTTTTCCCCAGAGACGACAAGGTGTAATATCAAGTAAACGGCAAAAATTACCCGGCTGTTGCTTGTCTTATCTTCTCAGAAAGACTGGGATTTTCTGGGAATTTTTAGGATTGGCTTTCTGGTCTAAACAATGATAATCGGGGTAAAATAGCCCCAGTTCTATTTAATTCGCTTCTGTAGTTCAATCTCTTTTTTTTCATTCCTTATAGGGACTTTTTATGATTATTTCCAAGTTTTTGCCCTCGGAAAAAACTGTGATTATCAGGCATTTGCTGTTATTAACTACATTTAGCCTTGTTTTTCTCCTGACTACTCCCCCCGCTTTTGCTGTTGAATCCAGTGCCTCCACTGGTTTTAATCCTCAAACTATTCTTTTCCATGCCTTAACTTGGGTGGATAGTTTGGGGGCTGTGGGAGCGATCGCGTTTATAATTATCTATATTCTAGCTACTGTGGCCTTTTTTCCAGGTTCAATCCTGACTTTAGGGGCTGGTGTAGTTTTTGGCGTGGTTTTAGGCTCTTTTTACGTCTTTATCGGGGCAACTATCGGCGCTACTGCCGCTTTTTTGGTGGGACGTTATCTGGCTAGGGGGTGGGTGGCGGAAAAAATTCAAGGTAATAATAAATTTCAAGCTATCGATGAAGCTGTGGGGAAAGAAGGTTTAAAAATAGTGCTTTTAACCCGTTTATCTCCCATATTTCCCTTTACTCTGCTCAATTATGCCTATGGTGTCACCGGGGTTTCTCTGAAAGATTATCTAATAGGTTGCGCGGGCATGATTCCGGGGACGATAATGTATGTCTATATTGGCTCTTTAGCGGGCAGTCTTGCCACCATCGGGACCTCGGCACCAGCCACTAACCCAGTTTTACTATGGACTATTCGCCTTATTGGTTTTATCGCTACCGTTGCCGTCACCCTCTACGTCACAAAAATTGCCCGTCAGGCCCTGGCATCAGTTCTCAGTGAGTAAACCCCTCAATCGCCATCCCCACCCCACTCCGTCCTTGGGTGGGGACTGACGCGGATTTGTTGACAGGGACTAAAAGAGAGCCGGTGCTGAGAAGTAAGTCCATGGTTGCCAATCGCTTCTAGGTGTTGAGCAGTGCCATAACCCTTGTGACGAGGGAGGCCATAATCGGGATAGCGTCCGTGCCAACGAGCAATTAAGTCATCGCGCCAGACTTTGGCCACGATACTAGCCGCCGCAATTACCGGCGATTGTTGGTCTCCCTGAATTACCGCCTTTTGGGGGATTGACAAATCTTTAATAATGTGCTTGCCATCGATCAAACAGAGACTGGGGGAAAGGGGTAATTTCCCGATCGCTCTGCTCATTGCCAGTAGAGAGGCATGAAGAATATTCAAGCGATCGATCTCTTTCACCGTAGCATAACCGATGCGACAAACAAAATCCCGTTGTATTTGCTGGCTCAATTTTTGCCGTTTTTGGGGGCTAAGTTGCTTACTATCCTTCACCCCCAACTCCCACAGCTGCGGAAAACCAGAGGGGACAGTGACCACTACCGCCGCCACCACGGGGCCAAATAAAGCCCCGCGCCCCACTTCATCGACACCAGCAATTAAGGGTTCTGCGCTCATGACTCATCGACAGTGGCGGAGGAACGACGACGACGACGACGCAGCACCGCAGTTTCAGCCTCTACTTGTGGCTCCTCCGTCACCTCGGCGCTCACCGGGGTTTCTAAAGGAATGACTTCGCCGAGAAAAACTGGAGTTTCGGGCGCAATCGGTTCGGGCGTAAAACTCGCTGGCGGACTAGCTTCTTGGTTGATTTCCTGACTAACTTCGCTAGTGGTGGAACGACGACGACGGCGCACCAAGGAACGATTTTCGGCTTCCTCGCCAGTTTCCGTCGCCTCTATGGGGGCGGTGGCGGCTGTGTCCTCGGCCTCTAGGGTAGGAGTCAAGGATATTTCAGGAGTGGCAGCCGTTTCTGGGTTTTCCGCTTCCCTTTCCCCTGGCAGTTTCACGGAAACAATCACCGATTTCGGGTCTTTAAACTCCTTATCCACGAGAATCAGGGGAGAAATGCCCATTAAAGAATAAACTTCCTGTTCTACGGGGGTCATTTCCACGGAAACCCGCTCCCGTTCGGTGACGGGGATATTTTTGCCAGCACTGGCATCTTCTCCTCGTTTCGAGAGACGGGCGGGGCGTTCTCGTTTTTCCTCAAGGCGTTGGGGTTCTGATTCCGGCTCGATTTCGTTGTTAACACCGTTAGTAGAGGCTTTTTCGCCCCGTTCCTCTTTGAGTAACAGTTCCGAGGGACGACGACGACGGCGACGGCGAGAATTATTAACCTGTTCTTGGTAGTTGGGATGGAAGGAAAGATCTATATCTTGGGCGTTTTCTTCGGCCTCAAATTCGGAGAAAACTTCTAGATAGGGTTCGGCCGCCGCAACGCTAGGAGCGCTCTTATCGGGTAGAACTTTTGTATTAGTCGTGGCGATGACAAGGGTTTCTTTTTCCGCGCGGCTAAGGGTGGGGGTTTCCAGGGCGATGGCGTTGCCTTCTCCGGGTAGATGGGCTAAATGGCCCAGTCCGCCGCAATGGTCACAGGTTTTGCCGAATAATTCATAAATGTTTTTCCCCTGACGCTTACGAGTTAATTCCACTAACCCCAATTCCGATAATTGGGCAATCTGGGGCCGGGCTTTATCGCTTTTCAGGGCTTTATTAAACAATTCCAGCAGTTTCAACTGGTCGCGACGGGAATCCATATCGATGAAGTCCACCACCACCACACCGCCGATATTTCTCAAGCGCAGTTGTCGAGCGATTTCTGTGGCAGCCTCGCTATTAGTCCAGAGTACGGTTTCCCGGGCCGTGGCCGAACGGGTAAAGGAACCGGAGTTAACATCAATTACCGTTAAAGCTTCCGTCGGTTCGATGATAATGTAGCCGCCGGAGGGTAAATCAACCCGGGGTTTCAGGGCCTCGCGAATGGCGGCATTAACCCGGAAATAGTCGAGAATTGGCTGGGTTTCCCGATGGGAGTCGATATAAACCCCTTCGAGAGCTTTGCCGCCGCCCCAGTTCGTCAATTGCTGTTTAACTCGTTTTACCGCCATCGGGTTATCCACAACAATGCGATTGACATCGGCACTGTACATATCCCGCAAAACCCTTTGAATAAAGTCATCATCGCGGTTCAGCAGGGCCGGGGCGCGGCTGCTGACGGCCATCTGTTGGATGCTCTCCCACTGTTTTTGCAGAAATTCCAAATCCTCGATAATCGCCTCTTCCGCTTTACCTTCGGCCTCGGTGCGTACCAGCAACCCCATCCCTGCCGGTTTGACCAAAATCCCTAAAGCTCGTAAACGGGAGCGCTCGTCTTCACTGCGGATGCGACGGGAAAGATTCACCCCGCGACCATTGGGCATCAATACCAGATAACGACCAGGGAGAGTGACATTTCCCGTTAGTCGCGGTCCTTTATTGCCAGTGGGTTCTTTCATTACCTGTACCAGCACTTTTTGCTGGGGGGCCAGTAATTCCGTGATAGCACCGGCGGTTTTTTTCAGTCTTAAGGGGCCCAGGTCGGTGACATGGATAAAGCCATTGCGTTCCGCATCGCCAATATTGACAAAGGCTGCATCTATCCCGGGGATGACGTTTTCTACTAATCCTAGATAGATGTCGGCCACCTGTTGATTACCTGTGGCTACAACTAATTCCTGAATTTGATCTTCCCAAAAAACAGCCGCTATATGGTGTTGTTCGGCTATGATTATTTGTTTTGGCATTCAATTTCCTCAATCTTTCGGTTTCAAAAGCGACGGACCATGGGCTATTTGTCTATGCTTTGAGGCTACTTCCGGAAATCTGGTCTTGTTAAGAAAGTTCTAAGAAGATGAGTCCGCATCGTTAAAGCCTCATCTTGATATTCATCTGCCCCCCAGACGTGGGAACTGAGTCTTGGTTTCAGTTGTTAAGTCTGTTTGGCAAGTGCCGGCTTGACCCACAATTGGACAAGCACAGCCAGGAGACGAGATTTTCAATTAATCCCCGAGTCTTGCTCGATAACAGCATTTTTTATCCGTTTCCGCCGTTTCTGTCTATCAGAATCTAGGAAAAAAGGAGTTTTTGAGTTACTCCCCTCGGCAACAGGTTTCTGTGGAAGGGAAAATAGCGCACTTTTCGATTTTCCAAAAACCACGATTCTTTTAAGAAATGCTTTAATCGAGTCTTATAGACGACTATAACTCACTCGGTCACTCTCTGACAAGACGATAATCGGGGAAAAATGATCGATTAACAGTTGACTGGAGATACTGACCATAAAGCACTAAGGGACTTGCGTGGGAATAATATCCCAGCCAGAAAATCGCTCTGTAGAAGAATCAGACCGGCCAGATGGCATATTATCAAAGCGCAAGTCCCTTAGCTGCGGAGGCGCTCGAAGGCTCTCCCCCTACTTAGAGTGATCAGCAAACCTGAACGCTCGGAGGGCGCAAGCATTGCGCCCCTACAGTAACGGATTTTGTCCACAATGTAGGGGCGAACTGCGTTCGCCCAAAAGGTAGATTATCAAAGCGCAAGTCCCTAAATAATTACTCATAATCTAGTATGACCTGTACCCATTTGGGCGGACGAGGAATCGGATTACCGAGGCGATCAAGAACTAATAACGCCACTAAATGCACGGCAAATAAGTATAATAAACTATTGACAAATATGCCCACAACTGCTATCGATTGCACTTGCAGCAGCGTCGGTTTAGCGAGAATCCCTAACTGGGTGAAAATCCAATCAATAAAATTAGTCGCTTGGGTAATCACATATAACCAGAGATTTTCGCCTAAAAGAATTGAAAACAGCCAAAAACGAAAGAATAAACCAAAAGCCCCCAACAGTCCCCCAGTCAAGATAGAAAATTCCCAGCGCGCACCCCGGCGCCAGCATAGCCCCAATTGTACCCCCATCAAGCCGTGGGGAATCAAAAAGACAATACTGCGAGTCGGTCCCATCAACACCGACAAAAGTAAACTAGAAACTAATGCTGTCATCCAAGCACAGCGAGCGCCCCAACGTAAATAGGCTAAAGCGATAGGAATCGGGAAGAAAACCCTTAATAACGGTCCGAGGGGAAAATAATAATCAATTAACCAGATTAAACTGGTAGCACTGGCCAAAAAAGCCGTCTCCACCGTGATCAGGGTAGAGATAGACTTGAGGGGAGATGGTTGGATAGGTTTAGCAGTGGGTTTATCTAGGGGTTTCCCTTCTTCCCCGAGATCTACCCAATTGGTTTCATCTATTGTCTCTTCTGAGGATTGAGCGGGAGCATTAGCGTTAGAATCGTTCATTCTATCAGTTATCCGGTGGTCGGTACGGGTTGGCCGGCTATCCTTAGCTTAGACTTGCGACTCCCAGTCAGGCAAGAGGCAAAAAATAAGTAGGTAGGTGTTAACAATTGTCAACCCCCCTGATTAAGGGGATCGAACCTAAAATCTATCTTTAATTTAATTAGGGCTTGCTGAATAAATGTGAAATTTAGGCAAGGTAAGGGTTTTGTGGTTTTTCTCGCGAAACAGCTGCAAGATTTTGAAAGAATCGTGCTTCCAAACCTTGCGTCTTCATCAGATTTTCTATCCGAATGCTTCGCCCGTACTTTTTGCCGCAAACCCTAATTATAACCAGCTACTTAGTTCCGCCATAGAACTCCCTTGAGCCATCTTGCACACTTTTCTCTTTTTGTCAAATTTTATGTTAAGAAAGATGTAACGAATGAATAGCTTAATAAGGAGGAATCTGATAATTTTTAACACCTACCCACTTAGCTATCTAGGGACTATTCCTGATAAGATCTAATTTTATACTCCCATCTCCCATGTCGTTAATTCAATGGTATCCCGGTCATATTGCCAAAGCGGAAAGAAAACTAAAGGAACATCTTAAACTCGTGGATGTGGTCCTAGAAGTGCGCGATGCTCGCATTCCTTTAGCCTCCCATCATCCCCAGGTGGACGATTGGATTGGCAATAAACCGCGCTTATTAATCTTAAATCGTCTCGATATGATTCCCGAATCTGCCCAGCAACAATGGGTAACATGGTTTAAAAGTCAAGGAGAAACCGTCTATTTTACTAACGCTAAACAGGGAGAAAGAGTTAAAGCAATTATCAAAGCGGCGGAAAAAATTGGCGATGAAATTAACCAAAAACGTCAACTAAGAGGAATGTTACCGCGTCCAGTGCGGGCCGTGGTGATTGGGTTTCCCAATGTGGGTAAATCTGCCCTGATTAACCGTTTATTGGGGCGAAAAGTCGTTGCCAGCGCCCGCAGGGCCGGAGTAACGCGACAATTACAATGGGTACGAATTTCCGACACCTTAGAATTATTAGACGCGCCGGGGGTGATTCCTTCCCGTTTAGAAAATCAAAAGGATGCGGTGAAATTAGCTATCTGTGAGGATATTGGGGATGCTGGTTATGATAACCAAAGGATAGCGGCGGCTTTTGTCGATTTATTAATAGAATTACACTATGAAGGACTTTTACAATCTCGTTATGGGTTGAATACTCTAGACATAACCGGGGAGGATTTTATCGAAAAATTGGCCAATCTCAAATATCAAGAAGATAAAGAAAGGGCAGCCATGCAGTTACTCAATGATTTTCGTAAGGGAATAATCGGGGCTATCCCCTTAGAATTGCCCCCTTCCTCTTGAAATCGCCTGTTTTTAACTCAATAGTTAATTACCCAATTTGTCAAAATTACCGCCTGTTAGTCCACTGAGCTGCCGATAAGATTAAAGAAATCGGTAAAGTTGCGGGGATCGATCGAACTGTGAAGGAAGATAGGGAATAAACGACAGAGATAACAAAGACTATGGGCAAACCGACTGGCTTTATCGAATTCCTGCGTGAACTTCCTTCCGAACTTACCCCCCTTGATCGCCTTCATAATTGGGATGAGTTTCATCTTCCCATGCCAGAAGATAAACTCCGCAATCAGGCCGCCCGTTGTATGGATTGTGGTACACCATTTTGTCACACGGGAACCCTAATTAGTGGCATGGCCAGTGGTTGCCCGATTAATAACCTGATTCCCGAATGGAATGATTTAATCTATCGAGGATTGTGGCGAGAAGCCCTTGATCGCCTCCATAAAACCAATAATTTCCCCGAATTTACCGGTAGAGTCTGCCCCGCTCCCTGTGAGGGTTCCTGTGTTCTCGGTATTCATAATCCCCCCGTTACGATCAAAAATATTGAATGTTCGATTATCGACAAAGGTTGGGAATCCGGTTGGATTACTGCCAATCCCCCCGCCATCCGTACCGGCAAAAAAGTGGCTGTGATCGGTTCCGGACCTGCGGGATTAGCGGCTGCCGACCAGTTAAATAAAGCTGGTCACTGGGTGACGGTTTACGAACGGGCCGACCGACCCGGAGGCCTGTTGATGTACGGTATCCCTAACATGAAGTTAGATAAGGAAGAAGTGGTTCTGCGTCGTCTCCAGATGCTGGAACAGGAAGGGGTAAAAATGGTCTGTAACACGGAAGTGGGCAAGGATATCAGCAGCCAAGACCTATTAAACGAATATGATGCCGTGGTTATCTGTACCGGAGCCACCAAACCCCGGGATTTAAACATCGAAGGTCGCCAATTAAAGGGCATTCACTTCGCCATGGAGTTTCTCACAGCTAATACAAAAGCACTACTAGACGGACAGCCCGGGGAGGATTTTATCTCGGCTGCGGGTAAAGACGTAGTAATTATCGGCGGTGGTGACACGGGAACCGACTGTGTGGGGACTTCCCTGCGTCATAACTGCCGTAGCGTCACCCAATTAGAGATTATGCCGCAACCGCCCCGCGAACGGGCCGCCGATAATCCCTGGCCCGAATGGCCAAAAATCTACCGTCTGGACTATGGACAAGAGGAAGCAGCCGCACGTTTTGGCGATGACCCCCGGGTTTATACCACCACAGCGACTAAATTCGAGGGGGATAGCGAGGGTAACGTCACAGGGATTCACACGGTACAGGTGGAATGGCAACGCAACGAAAAAGGGCAGTTTATCCCCCAACCGGTGGCAGGAACAGAAAAAGTCATCCCGACGCAATTGGTTCTATTGGCCATGGGATTTTTGGGACCAGAACAGCCTTTACTCGATGATTTAGGCTTAGAAAAGGATGGCCGCAGCAATATCAAGGCCGAACATGGTCAATTTGCCACTAGCTTACCGAAAGTCTTTGCAGCGGGGGATTGTCGTCGTGGTCAAAGTTTGGTGGTTTGGGCGATTAATGAAGGTCGCGGGGCCGCCAGGGAATGCGATCGCTTTTTGATGGGGGCGACGGATTTACCTTAAACCAGTAGTTAGGGACTTGCGTGGGAATAATATCCCAGCCAGAAAATCGCTCTCTAGAAGAATAAGACCAGCCCTAAATGGTACATTATCAAAGCGCAAGTCCCTTACTCCCGCTAAAGGTTAAAGTGATCATGAAGCAATAGAATTACTCTAATGAAACTAGATCGTATTACGAGCAATCCAAACCGTATGAATGGGCAACCCTGCATCCGTAATCTTCGCCTTACGGTTCGTCGAGTGATTGAGCTACTGGCAACTTATCCCGATCGAGCAGAATTACATCAAGAGTTTCCGGAACTGGAGGATGAAGATATTCGACAAGCCCTAATTTTTGCATCTTCTTACTTGGATGATCGCATCATTGAACTTCCTAATCGCTATGAAGCTGTTGCTTGATCAGGGACTACCGCTTTCTGCGGCAACTTTATGCTGACAAGAATATTTCACGTACAAGGTTGGGTTGACGACTGTTACCCAACACCCTCAGAACCAAGATTAAATGCGGTAGGATAGGCATTGGATAGATTTTCTAGATTGCCGTGAGCGAAACCGTCTATATTGAAACCAGTATCTTAGGCTATCTTACTGCTCGACCCAGCAGAGATATTGTTGTGGCCGCAAATATTGAGGTGACGAAGGAGTGGTGGAATACACGTCGCGGCGATTTTCAACTTTACTCATCTCAAGCGGTCGTGAAAGAAACCTCACAAGGTGATGTTGTGATCGCATCTCAACGACTATAAATCCTTGCTAATCTATCTTTACTCGACTTGAACCAAGCTGTGCTAGATTTAGCAGAGCAATTTTTGGAACGCAGCAACCTTCCCGCAAAAGCTGATATTGATGCTGTTCATATCGCCCCCGCAACCGTTCACGGCATGGATTACCTGCTCACCTGGAATTGCAAGCACATCGCCAATGCTCAAATTCAGGGAAAGTTGGCAGAGATCAGCCTTGATTTTGGCTACGAGTTGCCAATTCTTTGTACACCCTATGAACTTCTCGGAGGTTGATTATGTTTCAGGATGAGATTGTGGAAGAGATCCACAAAATTCGTGAAGAGTACTCTCGGTCATTCAATCATGACTTGAAAGCCATCTTTGCTGATTTGCAAAAGCAACAAGCTGAAAGTGGCAGAGAAGTTGTAACCTTATCTCGAAAACACGGTCTAACTTAGCCGTTATACTGAATCGGTTTTTAATAGTATGATTAACCCCCAATCCAACTTTAAAAATCTGCTCCCTTCTCCCCACTGCTGTAACAAAAAACAACTATCCCCCGATAGCGATCGCTAAAGGTCGAATAATTATAAATTTCTGTCAAGGGGTGCGGTCAGACAGAGGAATCATCGCTAGAATGAGCCTAATTGTCAGGAATTTAGTTAAACAAGGTTTTTGGCAATATGCTAATCTGGCTAACACACTTTTGGGCGTGATATAGGGAAAACTTCTGGCAATCGCACCTAAATGGAATGATATACCGAAAGTTGACCCATATCGTTACTCTGGAGAGTGTTATACGGAAAGTTGACCTATAATATGTAGTTGGGCTGCTTCGTTTTTTGGTTGTGGCTGTCCTTGAAGATGATTTGTTAGAACCACAAAGTTTTCGTTATTGAGATTTTTTATGCAATCCGGTCTCCGCAGTGGAAAGCTTACAAAATGGAAAGATGAGCGTGGATTTGGTTTTATTCAACCCGTTGATGGGAGTCAAGAAGTTTTTTTGCATATTTCTGAAGTTAAAGATGCAACCCGTCGTCCACAAGAAAACGACACGATTTATTACCACTGCATAGTTGACTCAGATGGCAAAGTTCGAGCTTACAACGCATTTATTCTGGGAGCAAGAAACAAGTCAGAACCTTCAAGTAGTCGAACTAAACCCTCTGATGCCATCATTTCAAGCTTTCCGATAGTTGAGGTAGTTCTGTTGTCGCTTCTGCCTTTGTTTGGAGCTATTCATTTTACATGGACGACACGCAATCCCATTCCACTGATTCTTTATCCCGTAATGAGTTTAGTGACTTACGCTCTATACGCAGATGATAAATCTCGTGCTAAACGAAAGGATTGGCGAACTTCTGAACAAACGCTACATCTGTGTGAACTTGCAGGTGGATGGTTGGGCGGGTTTATTGCCCAGCGAATATTGCGCCATAAAGGTCAGAAAAAGTCTTATCAAGTCACTTTTTGGGCGATCGTGATCATTCATTATGTTGTATGGCTGTTTTGGCTGTTTTCGGGAGGAACGCTATGAGGTATTGCGATTCTAAAAGCATCAGTGCGATCGCTATCGCCGTAGGGTGCGTTCCCTAATGTGGCTCCTACTGCTCCACTGATCGATTTTGGGGAACGCACCATGCCCATTGATTGAAGTTGTGGGTTTAAGTGCGATGCCGCTCTGGTGGGCCCAGTTGGGGAATGTTAGCGAAAATTCCCAATGTTTAGGTTAAAATAGAGGGCAAAAGTTGCCCCAGGGTCAAGCCAATGACAGTTCGACAACCCCGCTACAGCAAAGAAGAATTCGCTCGACGTGGTAATGAGATTTATCAATCTCAGGTACGTTCTCAAGTGGAGGAGGGAAATCAGGGGAGAATTGTGGCGATCGACATCGAAACTGGAGCGTTTGAGCTTGCCGACGATACGATTACTGCTACCGATCATCTCTAGGAGCGTGTCCCTGATGCTCAACCTTGGCTGATTCGGATTGGACATAGAGCCGTCTTCCGTTTTGGCAGTCGCAGCCAGAGAAAGCGAGTATGATGTGTGGGGATGGGTCTTTTGTATGGCTTTAAACTTCAGATTGAGGCAGTGGAAGGTGGGCGCGTTACAATTGAGGCGCTATGACTCAGCCAAAGTTATCGGTGAAGACGGTCTAACTTTACCGTTATACTGAATCGGTTTTTAATAGCATGATTAACCCCCAATCCAACTTGAAAAACCCGCTCCCTTCTCCCCACTCTCCTATAACTTTTAAACAGGATTTAGTATGACTATCTAGGGTTTGCTGAATAAGTACGGGCGAAGCATTCGGATAGAAAATCTACGTTTTCACCGATAGGTTATTGCCCGAATGCTTCGCCCCTACAGGACGCGGGCCGATGAAGACGCAAGGTTTTGAACGACGATTCTCTCAAAATCTTGCACCTGTGGGAGCGAGAAAAGCCCCAAAACCCTTACTTTGCCTTATTCAGCAAACCCTATCTAAATTACTCGTTAAGACTGTCTATGAGCAGGGAGCAGGGAGAAAAAACCTGACTCCCGATGACTGAAAGCTGATCACCGACAAAACCTATCCCAAAACGATCGAATCGCGCAGGGATTGAATTTCCTCGGTTTGTAAACGCGCCCCAAAAGTAGAAACCACCCGGGCAGCCGCTAGAGAAGCGAGATTTCCTGCTCCTTTGTAACCTATACCGTGGGTAATACCGTAGAGAAACGCACCTGCATACATATCCCCCGCGCCGACGGTATCGATCGCCTGTACGGGATGGGGGTCAATTTCCAGGAGATTTTCGCCATCATAGATCAAAGAACCACTGGCACCCCGGGTGATAGCGAATCCTTTGGCAATGGTTTTAAAATAGGCGATCGCTGACTCAATTTCCTCGCTGCCGGAAATAGTCAAAGCTTCCGACTCATTAGCGAAAACGAAATCTAACCCCGTTCCGATCATTTCCAGTAATCCCTCCCGGAAGAAGATCGCCATATTGGGATCCGACAGGGATAAAGCGGTTTTGACTCCAGCCGCCTGAGCAATTTCTCGCCCTTTAATAGCGGCAGCTTTGGCAGTGGGAGAGGTGACGAGATAACCTTCGAGATAGAGATAATCGGCATTAGCGATCGCTGAGGGGACTAATTCCCGTTCGGAAATTTCCCCAGTGATGCCGAGAAAAGTATTCATGGTGCGATCGGCATCGGGAGTGACGAACACTAGACATTTTCCCGTGATTCCCACCTCTTTTTCGCCGCCGTGTTCATTGGTATGCAAACCACAGGCCCGCAGATCTTGCAGATAAAACTTACCTAATTCGTCATTGCCCACTTTACAGGAATAGAAACCTCTACCCCCCAACTGAGCGATCGCTACTAGGGTATTCGCCGCCGATCCGCCGCCGCTGCGTTTACAATCAAGAGCCAATTTTTCCATCAACTGGGTTTGACGATTTTCGTCCACCAGCGTCATCACTCCTTTATCGATGCCTAATTCTTGCAGTAATTCAGGAGAGACTTGAAATTCCATATCGACGAGCGCGTTACCGATCCCATAAACGTTGTATTGTTTGCCCATAATTTAGTCGATCGCCTAAAAATACTTTGTTATTGATAGTAGGGAAATAAGGGGCAAAAAGCTAGGGGCTTTTTTCAGCCAGAGAATACCATAATCAAAAATAATGGGTGTGCTAGTCTCACACCCCCAGTAATTTTTGTTAAGTTTTGTTTAACTAAGCAACCTTAAGCCTCATCGTAGGCTTCTAGATCCAACAGATAAAGATAAGGTTCGGCTAATTCCTGCCTTTGAAAAGCGATCGCTCGCAACAGATGCCAATCCCGCAAAGCCTCGAAGGGGTTGCTATACTCATCTTTTTCTAGTCGTTCGGCTAAAGAAGCAATATCAGCGGCGGTATATTTGGCAATATCTTGATCAGTGAAGCTTATAACTGTCATTTCTACACCTTCCTCGACCTTTGTTCTGTTTCTAGCCTAACATATATTCTGAGTTGAAAAAATGTCTTCCCCGCCAAGTTAAGAACTGTAAATGGAAGGGTAATTGTGCTACAATTCCAGCAAAAAAGCTATTTTTAGTTGATCTTCTATGAAAACAGCCCTCATTACTGGTGCTTCCACTGGTATCGGTGTCGTCTTTGCTCGTCAACTTGCCCAACGGCAAATGGAGCTAATTTTAGTCGCTAGATCTAGGGATAAACTAGAACAATTAGCAGCGGAATTGGGGGAACAATACGGGGTAAAAGTGACGGTTATCGTCCAAGATCTGACCGTTGCTGGGGCGGGAAAGCTAGTATATGATACGGTGAACCAAAAAGGAATCAACGTCGATTTACTGGTAAATAATGCCGGTTTTGGTGATTATGGCGCTTTTAGCGAGCGGGATTTAGCTCGACAGTTAGAAATGATCCAGTTAAATAATCTGGTATTGGTGGAATTAAGCCACTATTTTCTCCGTCCCATGCTTGCTGGCACTGGGGGGGCAATTATCAATGTTGCTTCCATTGCTGGGTTTCAACCGCTGCCCTATCTTTCCGTCTATGCGGCGACAAAAGCTTTTGTCCTCAGTTTTAGCGAGTCTCTCTGGGCAGAAAATAAAGACAAAGGCGTTAAAATCCTTGCTCTTTGCCCCGGTCCGACGGAATCTAATTTTTTTGAGGTAGCCCGATTTCCCAGTGCCTTTATGGGCAAAAACGGCCGGTTAGATTCGGCGGAAGTGGTGGTACAAGAGGCTTTAACTGCCTTGGCAAACAAACGCCCCAACGTGGTAGCCGGTAAATTGGCTAATAAAATTATCGTCAATCTGCCCCGTTTTTTACCTAGAAGTTGGATCGTGTCTTTGATAGAAAAGCAATTCAAGCTATAACTAGGGTCTGCTGAAAAAGTTTTTCCGGGGGGTGGGGTGTGGGGTTTTACCTATTTTCAGGGAAAAAGTAGCTCAATTTCCCCCGGATTACCCCCATGGCTGACACTTTTTAATGGCGAAAAAGTCTAAAAGTTTTATCCAACAAGGTTGTTAGATTTATGGCGCAAAATCGAGCTTTGTCAAGGGGTGGTTTGATTAACTTTTAGCATCTCAACGAGGATATTATGGGCATCCTTGGCTGATTCTAGGGTGCGTTCAAAAGGTATTCTAATTGTTTGACTCTCCCCTAATTTTTCTACGGCTAAATCCATACCTTCGGGATCGATGGATAGCATTTGAGCGGTTTCTGCATCGGTAATATTGCCGTAAACTTGAGCGTAGAAAAGCACGGCATCACCGTGATCTTTATTCATGTGTTTACAGATGCGATCGCTAATGGCGGGAGTGATAGTTTCAGACATAAGATTCTGGAAAAAAATCGATGATTGAGGTGGGGACAGATAAAAGCCAGTTCTAAATCGAGGCAAATGGAGGGATATTAGTTAGGGTAGCGTAATTAATCGCTAATTGCCAGATAATTTGGGCGTGAGGATGGCAGACATCAATAATAATTTTAATATTATTTTCTTGACAAAAATCCTTAATTGTGCATTGCTCTAATTGTCCCACTGAAGGTCAATCGGGGTAGAGAGTAAAGTCCGGGGCTGCCCGCGCATTTAATACTAAATCCGTTGAGTATAGGCTACTTAGGAGGATAGGCAAGAGGCAAGAGGCAAGAGGCAAAAGGAGGAATAGATAATCAGTCTTTAATAACTGGATTTAGTATAAATTGCCTGTTGAGATGAAACAAGAGGCAACAGTAAAGGGATTGGGAGAGATTCAGCTAATCGGATAGGCGATTAAAATGCCTCTTAGCTTAAAACCCCACACCCTGCCCCCACCAAAAAACTTTTTCAGCACACCCTATATATTTTATCGTTCACAACCGACAACAGAAGCGGTGTAGGTATTACCGATGTGCTGAATACCATTGACAAAAAGATTGACTAGAAAAGGTTGATCATTTGCCCGGACTGTGGCAGTAATTGTTAAGGGTTTATCGGGTTCGATTCGTACTCCATTAGTATTAAAAAATTCCTCGTTAGTTTGATCGCTATACTTGAGAAACAGCCGGATATCGAAGGAGGCAGCCCGGGGGACAGAAACCGTAACGATAAACCTCTGAAAACGTCTCCCCCCCGGAACTGCCCAATCGGTATTCCAATTATTACGAGTTATCGTGACACCGAAAGGCCCTGGAACAGTGGGTTGTGAGACGCTTTTGGTAACTTCACTACCTTCACCCCCTAATAAAGAAAGTGGCCGACAATTTTGCGCCGCTGCCGGTAGATGTAAGCTTAATAATACCGCCGATAGACCCAATAACCCAGTGATAGAGGTTAATTTCATCATTGATTTTGTCTCCAATTAATAGAACCTATCCAAAAATTATAGATGATCATGACGGTAAAAAAACGGTGATTTAGCTTAATTGAGCTAAATTCCGAAAAAATGCTGATCATCAACCTGAATTCTCAAAAACGGTGTTAAAATTGATTCATAATTTCCATATAAATATGTTCTAACTGTACCGTCTGACGGGCGAGAGAATCAATATTAATGCCATCGAATGCCTGAATAATCTCGCTTAATTCTAGATGTTCATCTAACCAAAAAGCTAAATCTTTACCGTAAAATTTGGGAGTAAATCCTAATTGTTTCCCTCGATTAATTGCCGCTTCTTGATCCTGGGTATCCATGATAATAATTTCCTTAGCAGGAATATGCTGACGCAGCTGATTTAAATTACCTTCGGCAATAATACGACCTTGTTTTAAAATGCCGATACGTTGACAGAGACGCTGTGCTTCATCGAGGAGGTGGGTAGTTAATAAAATTGTCATTCCCTGTCGCCGTAATTCTCCGATTAAATCCCAAATTTCATAGCGAGATTCGATGTCTAAACCAGTAGTTGGTTCATCGAGAATTAATAATTTTGGCTGATGAACAATAGCCACGGCAATATTCATCCGGCGCTGCATTCCACCGCTTAAAGTTTCCACTGGACTACGGGCGCGATCGAGCAAATTTACTGCGGATAAACTGCTTTTAATCCGATGACGACGCTGGGGGCGATCGAGTCCATAAATCTGAGCAAAAAAGTTGAGATTTTCCTCACAAGTAAGAGATTTGTACAATAAATTTTCTTGTGGGGCAACCCCAATTAATTCTTTAGTAACTCTCGAAATTGGCAAATAATTAAAGGTAATTTCTCCCGATGAGGGTTTTAATAAATTACAAATTAAGTTAATAGTGGTGGTTTTTCCCGCACCATTTGGACCAAGTAAACCGTAAATTTCCCCCGCTTCAATATGAAAGTTTAATTGATCTAATACTAAGCGTCTTCCGTAATTTTTTTTGACATTACTAATAGTCAGCATTTTTAATAAAGTAATAAGGATAGTCAGAAGTCAGGAAGCAGGATTAGGGAGTGTAAGATATGGGAAGACAAATCAATAAATACTCTTGCCTTTTCTAACTGATAACTGATCACTGATCACTGATCACTGATCACTGATAACTGATTTACAATCGGCGTTCAAGGTTTAACATTTGTCGATAGGTAAGCCAACCACCTGCTACCATAGCTAGAGCAAAAAGACAGAGAAAGCGAAAATGAGAGCTAATATCTTGGAGATTTTCGCCCTTTGCCCAAACAGCAATTAAAGCTTCATTCATGTGGTAGATCGGGTTATATTTAGCCAGAGATAGAATATTGTCGGGGAATAAAGCAGTCGGAAGAAAAACGCCGCCTAAAATTAATAAAGGAACCCCAAAAGTTCCCACCAAAGCATTAACATCTTCTGTTCTTTTCGCCAGTTGAGTACCGAGGATAAATCCTAAACCCACATAGGCGGTGATACTAAGGAAAATAATTAATAATTCTAGAGGAATTGAGCCTTTAAAAGTGGCTCCATACTGTTTAGCAATAGAATAAACTAAAACTGTCTGACAGGCAGCAATCACACAATGGGCGAGAAAAATGCCGATAAAATAGGAAACACCGCTTAAAGGCGATAAAAATAACCGTTTAATCGTTTGTTGTTCCCTTTCTGCTACTACCGTCGCCACGGTTCCCCCCAAACAACTAAAGAAAAGTGCCGCCCCGACGAGGGTGGGAGGAGTAGCCAGAGCCATTGCCTCAGCAAGCTCAATTTTGCCTTTTTCTGCCATAATATAGCCATTTAAGAGCAGGACAAGGATCGGGAAAATGCCCCAGAGGATTAAGCTACGCCCGCGCCGGATTAATTCTACTAAAATTCGTTGAGCGATCGCTAAAATTTCCTGCCAATATTTCATAGAATGTTAGTGTAATTGTTTCTCCCTGTAGAGAAATGAGTTTTTCTACTTTGTGACTTAGGCTTATTGTAAGTGTTCCAGAGCTTGATCGGCACGCAATCTTACCACTATTTCCGCTTCTGTCTCCCCAATCTGTGCTAAAAGTTCCCGAATCGCCCTGCGAAATGCCGCCGCCGCAGTTCCTAATCCCTCCAATCCGACGATCGCCGCATATCTAACCACCCACTCTGGATCCCCTTGCAAAAGTTTCTCCAGTGCCGCAAAAACTGCTTTTTGAGCCTCAGAAACCCGACTTTCCTCCAAATCAGACCAAATTATATTTCCTAAGCCTCTAGCCGCCCCTCGCCGCACACTAAAGGAAAAATCACTCACCGCCGCCTCAAGTAATAAGTCCAATCCTCGCACATCGCCAATTCCCGCTAGGGCGCGGGTTGCCCAAGCTCTTGCCCCATAATTATAACCGTCTAGATTGGCCAGTAAATAGGGAACCGCCGCTTTGCCGATGGCGATTAAACCATCCACGGCTGCGACGGAGGCACCGGGGTTATTATATCTCAGGACATCGGTGAGGGTAGGTATTGCCGCCTCACTTTTGGCGGCAGCTAGGTTTTCCACGGCGGTTAGTAACTGATTAGCTGAGTCGGCTTTTTCGACGGCAATAATTAAAGTCTCAACGGTAGGAAGCATTGGTTATCAGTGGAGGGGATGAGGAGTTGGGGGTTGGGG
>NZ_JAQMSY010000194.1:0-8813 GCF_028329095.1 Microcystis sp. CS-574 | reverse complement strand
GGTGTGGGGTGTGGGGTGTGGGGAAATGGGGAAATGGGGAAATGGGGAAATGGGGAAATGGGGAGAATAAATAAAAATAATCTCCTGTCTCCTGAATCGGAGTCTCCTGAATCGGAGTCTCCTACCTCCAGGAAAAATTTTTTCAGCAAATGTTAACTAAGCTGTTGACTATCGAGAGTCTTTCTCATCAACCGGATTCACAAAAACGAGGGGCAGCCTGATATAGTGAGAGGTCGGGATGATGTTTATCAAGCAATTTTTATGTTAAAAGCTGGAATCGTGGGACTGCCAAATGTGGGAAAATCGACCCTATTTAACGCTCTGGTGGCTAATGCCAAGGCCGAGGCCGCTAATTTCCCTTTTTGTACCATTGAACCGAATGTGGGTGTGGTATCCGTCCCCGATGAACGTCTGGAGGTTTTGGCTAAAATCTCTAATTCTGAGAAAATCGTGCCGACGCGGATTGAATTTGTCGATATTGCCGGATTAGTCAAGGGTGCGAGTCGGGGGGAAGGATTGGGTAATCAATTTTTGGCTAATATCCGGGAAGTGGACGCGATCGTTCATGTGGTGCGCTGTTTTGATAATGATGATATTATTCATGTTTCTGGGTCCGTGGATCCGGCCCGGGATATCGAGGTGATTAATCTAGAGTTAGCTCTAGCGGATTTGGGACAGGTGGAGAAGCGGGTGGAACGTTTACGCAAACAGGCGAAAAATAGCAAGGAAGCCGCCGAAGAATTGGCTATCCTTGAAAAAATCCTAATTTGTCTTAATGACGGTATTTCGGCGCGAAAAGTGGATTTAAGCAAAGAGGAAGAAGAATTAATTAAAAATCTCGGTTTATTGAGTCGGAAACCGATTATTTATGCCGCTAATGTGAGCGAAGATGATCTGGCCACGGGTAATGATTGGGTAGAAAGTGTCCGTCAAATTGCCCAAGAGGAACAGGCCAAAGTTGTGATCGTTTCTGCTCAAGTGGAATCGGAATTAGTGGAATTGTCGGAGGAAGAAAGAAAAGATTTTCTCGGTTCTTTAGGAGTAGAAGAAGGGGGATTAAAATCTTTAATTAAAGCTACCTACGAGTTATTAGGACTGCGTACCTATCTCACCACTGGTCCCCAAGAAACCCGCGCATGGACGATTATTTCTGGTATGAAAGCACCCCAAGCAGCCGGAGTTATTCACTCGGATTTTGAACGGGGTTTTATTCGTGCAGAAACCGTGTCTTATCAGGATTTAGTTAATAGTGGCACGATGAGCGCGGCCAAAGAAAAAGGTTTAGTCAGAAGTGAAGGCAAGGAATACATTGTTCAAGAAGGTGATGTCTTACTATTCCGTTTTAATGTATAGCTAAAATGAGTCAGGTGAGCGCCGCCACCTGATCAAAAGGCTGAATAATTGGCGTTATCAAATTGAAAGATGCTCCGAATTTCTGTCATCAACAATCTCTCAGCTTTTTTCACTCACTTTGGTTAACATTAAACTTAATTTTTTATCTCTTGACATACTCTAATTTAGATTCTATAATTAGGTATAGGGGCAAGTTCTTATTTAATCAAGATGGCGATGATCTCTGTCCACTAAAAAACTGGTTTGCTAGGAATGCAGTCAAGACTAAAAATATTCTATCTATTCAACAACCCGCAACAGAAAACATTCAAATCAAGCGCAGTAAATGAAAGAGCAAGGATTGTTATTTTCCGAAGATAGCCTGTTACCTGAAAAACTCCCGCAAATTCAGGAATTACGACCTTCTAACAATCTTTCAGCAGTTTTTGAAGAGTGCCATAATTATATTTACGCCAACGAAGGAATGCTCAAAGACAAGATTTTTCACGAGATGGTTAAACTAATCATCATCAAACTTCATGATGAAAAATCTGCCAAGCAATCTGTAAATTTTGGCGTTACAGCAAGTGAATATAAAGCCATCGTCGCCAATAAGTCCGATGAATTTATGTCGCGTCTCAGTCAATTATTTACCTCAATCAAAAATCATTATCGGGGATTTTTCACCGATGACACATTCAAGTTAAAACCTTTGACTCTTGCTTATATTGTAGGCAGGTTACAGTACATTAATTTAACTAAAACATCTGGCGATATAAAAGGTGAAGCCTTCCAGACTTTTGTAAATAGACACCAGCGTGGAGATAGGGGAGAATTTTTTACCCCTCACCCAATTGTCCGCCTTGCGGTTGAAATGATAGACCCCAAACCAAACGAAAAAATTATAGATCCTGCTTGCGGAAGTGGTGGTTTTTTAATTCAAGCAATCAACCATGTTCGACAAAATAACCCAGAGTTCAATATAGCAACTTTTGTGCAAGAAAGTATTACAGGAATTGAATTTAATCCTGATGTCGCCCTTTCGGGAATGATTCGTTTAGTTTTTGAAGGTGGCACAGGTTCAGAAATTATCTGTACTAATGCGCTTATCGAAGATGAAAAATTAAATAATTCTTTTGATGTTATCTTGACAAATCCTCCCTTCGGAAATAAAGGAAAAGTAGAAGACCAGAAAATTCTTCAATCATATATTCTTGCCCGGAAATGGCATAAATCAGCGTCCAATGGTTGGGAAGTTTCCCAAGCCGTTTTAGCGGGTCAGTCGCCCGATATTTTATTTATTGAGAAATCTATAAAATTATTGCGGGCAGGTGGGCGCATGGCGATTATTCTGCCCGATGGTTTATTACAAAATATCTCTAATGGACCGATTCGGCATTGGTTGCGCTCCCAAACAAAAATATTAGGTGTTGTTTCCATACCGCCGGAAGCCTTTGTACCCTACGGCACTGGAATCAAGACATCACTTTTGGTGGTTCAAAAATTACCAGCAGACAATGATTCTTGTTTTATGGCACAAATCAAAAAAATAGGCTATGACGTTAAAGGACAAACAATATATAAGCGCAACGAGTCGGGAGTTATAGCCCGAAAAAAATCAGGTTTGCCAATAGTTGACGATGATATAGATGATATTTCTCAATCTTTTAGGTCATTTATCAATGGGGAATTTGCACAAAACAGCGATTGTATTTATACAGTTAAGAATACCCTGCTCAATTCGAGACTGGATGCCGAACATTATTTACCCAATGACCAAAAATTATTAGAACATCTAAAATCTATTGGGGCGAAACCTTTAGGTGAAATTGCCGATATTTTGAGAGCTGCGGCTGATTTTCGTTTAGCTAGGGACAGTGAAATTAGATATATCGCTATTTCCGATGTTGATTATCGTACAATGCAAGTTGTTTCCCAACAAATAATTAAGGCACACGAGGCCCCATCTCGTGCAACTTATAGATTGTACAAAGGTGATATTATTACAGCAATTTCAGGAGCAAGCACGGGAACACCACGCCAAGCAACAGCCCTAATCACAGAAGATGAAGACGGAGCAATTTGCTCAAATGGATTTTCAGTATTAAGAAATATTCAGGGAGTCGAGCCTTTGTTTTTATTAGTATATATGCGAACAGACTTTTTTTTGCGTCAGATTAAAAGGTACATGACAGGTCATGCTATTCCTACTATTTTAGTAGATGATTTGTCTAAAGTTTTAGTGCCTATTCCACCCCAATCTGAACAGCAGAGAATAGCAAAAAGTATGGCTGAAATTCAAGCAATTAGAAAAGAAGCGTTAAAAGCAAGTGAGAATGTTGTTAACCAAATGAGTCTTTTACTTGCCCAATTTGAGTAAGGCAAAAAGCAGGTTAAGCTTAGAAAAGGTCTTAAGGTGGTTGATTTATCCCAACCTTAAGACAGGACTAGGATACTTGGGATAAATCAACAGAGATTCTCAATTCGCCCGGGAAATGTGCGTCACCAGGGCCGCCGATTGTAGGATGGGGGTAGTGGTGACGGAATCCGTCGCTAGGGTAAAGAGAGGATTGGAAAGGATACCGGCCAGGGAAGTGGCCACTAGGGAGAGGACAATACCCACCTGTAGGGGACGCATCCCGGTAAGGGTCCAATTGATAACGGGGTAATTTTTCACCGCATCGGACATCTCTTGGGGTTCCTTGACCACCATCATTTTGACCACACGGATATAGTAGTAAATCGAGGCCACACTGGTGACTAAACCAACGAGGACGAGAGCATAAAGTCCCGCTTGCCAACCGGCCCAGAATAGATAAATCTTGCCAAAGAAGCCCGCTAGAGGCGGAATTCCTCCTAAAGACAGCAGACAAATGCTTAAACAGAGGGTTAGGAGCGGATCTTTCTGGTAGAGTCCCGAATACTCAGCGATCTGATCGGTTCCAGTTCTCAGAGCAAAGAGAATCACACAGGCAAAAGCCCCTAGGTTCATGAACAGGTAAATTAACAGATAGAAAATCATGCTAGAGTAACCCGCGTCAGTACCGGCGGTTAAACCAATCATGACAAAACCCGCCTGACCGATCGAGGAATAGGCTAACATCCGTTTCATGCTAGTTTGGGCCAAGGCGACCACGTTGCCGAGGATCATACTCAAAATTGCTAGAGCGATAAAGATAAACCGCCATTGTTCGCTCACTAGACCGAAAACCGTCACTAATAGGCGAATTGCTAGGGCAAAACCGGCCGCTTTGGAACCTACCGAGAGGAAAGCCACCACGGGAGTGGGTGAACCTTCGTACACATCAGGAGTCCACTGGTGAAAGGGAACCGCCGAAATTTTGAAGGCGATACCGGCAATCACAAAAACTAATGCGATCGCTAAGGCCAGGGACTGACCACCGTTAACAGCGGTTAATTTTTGGGCAATGGCACTTAAACTGGTTTCACCTCCGGATAAACCGTAGAGAAGGGAAACACCATAGAGGAAAATCGCCGAGCTAGAAGCTCCAATTAACAGGTATTTTAAAGCGGCCTCGTTCGATCGAGGATCCCGCTTCATGTAACCGGTCATTAGATAGGAGGAAATACTGAGCATTTCTAGGGAGATGAAGATCATCACCAATTCACTAGCGCCGGATAGGAACATTCCCCCGAGGGTTGCGGTGAGCATAATGGCTAAAAATTCCGCTAGGGAGGTTCCCGCTTGTTCCACATAACGGATAGACATCAGCACTGTGGAGGCGGTAGAAAGAGCAATAATCCCCCTAAAGACGATACTGAGATTATCCCCCTCAAAAGCCCCTAAAAAAGCCACCGGTTTCGGATTGTCCCAGGCAAAATAGAGAGCAGCCACAGCAGCGAGCAGACCAGCGATCGCAACGTAGGGCAGCCAACTTCTGGCACTCCGTCCCACAATTAAATCGCCGATTAAAATCACCATCAGGGTAATAATCAGGATTCCTTCGGGCCAGATAACGCCGGCGTTTAGCTGACTGGCAACAAGACTAGAAAAATCCATATTGATTGAGGTTAAAGGAATTTGAAGTTAAAAAAGGCTTAATACAAGCTTAGGGCATTTGATCAGCGATTCAGTGATTAGTTATCAGTGATCACTGATCCGGTGTCAGTTTTCAGTTCACTGATCGCCGCTATCGGGTTAAAATTTCTAAAAAACCAGATAAATTTGAGATAATCTTAGCTTTTATGGGCATTATAGTTGTCTCTTGTCTTTTTTATCCTCCTGTCTCAGAGTCTCCTCTGCAAAGGGAAAATCTTTGATTTTTGCAGCAGAGCTAATTTCTGATGGTGACAACTTGTCACCGAAATGTATCCAAGTTAACAGGGAAAAAGTGAAAACTCAGGAAATCATGACATAGACTGGCATCGTTAGTTGTAATTGAAGGATTCTGGTAAAATCAAGCTAGGGAAACACCCGAAAAATCAATTGTTTTTGAGCCATCCGCTTGATTTTATTGTGGAAAAACTTTCTAGTTCGCTCAATCCTTTTCCTTTAGCGATCGCTTGAATGAGTAACGAAACCTATCTCAATCATCCTACTTTCGGTCTATTATACAGAGTGTGTCTATTAGAAGAACATCGGGAATTATTCACCACTCTTTATGCCCAACGTCTTTTTTTTCTGGTGACGGTGGGACCCAAAAAAGTCTCGTTCGATCCGATTAGTCGTTCCGATGCTCGTCTTTTAGTGGAAAACCGGCTGCGGAATTTGCGCCGGGGCAGTAATGTGCAAGAATTTAACAGTCTCAACCAAACTTATCAACAAACCTTTTCAGTCTAGTTCATGACGATCGCTAGTCGTATCGAGTCCATCCGTCTTACCCTACCCCCCTGCACGCGTCTGATTGCCGTCAGTAAACAGGTATCAAGCGATTATATCCGTCAAGCTTACCGAGCAGGGGTGAGAGATTTTGCCGAAAGTAAGCTACAGGAAGCAATCTCGAAGCAGCAAGAACTAAAAGACCTCCCAGATATTTCTTGGCACTTTATTGGGCATCTACAGGCAAATAAAGCGCGCAAAGTCCTAGAATCTTTTGATTTAATCCATTCCCTCGATAGTTTAAAATTAGCCCAAAGACTCGATCGCCTGGCCTCAGAATTAGAGATTAATCCCCAAGTTTTGCTACAGGTGAAAGTTGTCCCCGATCCCGATAAGTTCGGTTGGGACAAGGCCGAACTCATAGCAGATCTTCCCGCTTTAGTCAACTGTCAACAGCTAAAAATTCAGGGTTTGATGACAATTCTGCCCCAGGGATTATCGGCTGGGGAAAAGTTAGCCGCCTTTGAAAAAACCAGCGATTTAGCCCAAATCATCGAGAATAGCTCTAGTTTATGCCTGCCTCATCTATCCATGGGGATGTCTAACGATTATCCTCTGGCCGTCAAGGCCGGAGCCACTTTGATCCGGGTGGGAACTGGCATTTTTGGCGAGCGCATTTACTGAACCATCTGCGTAAATTCACAGAAAAAAACCCCAGAAATTTTAATCATTGGTGATAATATATCTTAAAATTACAGCGTCTAGTCTAGAAACTGGTGGTTAGAAATGAGGAATTGACTTTTTCCCAATCCCTGAAAACTATCCCCTGATAACTAATAACTGAAAAGAGGGAACTAACTGCTGCTTCCAGACGACTAAAATGACGAACCCTTAACAAAATAGTTCCCCTGTACCAAGCGAGAGCAAAGATTGTTAAAGGCCACCAAATAACCCCGACTCTAGACAAGACCACCAAAAAAAATCTTTTGAAGGACATTAGACTGTGAACAACATTTTTACCAAGCTCAAAGATTTTGTCGGTATCTCCGAACAACCGGAAGATGAAGATGAAACCGACTACGAAGAAATGAACTGGGAAAAGTCTTCCCCCCAAGATAGGGATCAAAACGAAGAAGAAGAACCCCTTAATCGTCGTCAACGCGAACCTTTAAATCTCAATACAGCCACATCTATGGGACTCAACAGAAGCAACGTGATCGGTATGCCAGGTATTAACAACAATAATGCAGAAGTGGTCGTGATCGAGCCCCATTCCTTCGAGGAAATGCCCCAAGTTATCCAAACCCTGAGAGAACGCAAATCGGTGGTTTTAAACCTCAACGTCATGGACCCGGAAGAAGCACAAAGAGCCGTGGATTTTGTCGCCGGTGGCACTTATGCAATTGATGGTCATCAAGAACGCATCGGTGAGAGTATTTTCCTGTTTACCCCCAGCTGCGTTAAAGTTAGCACCCTTTCTGGAACTATTCACGATATCGCTGATAACCCGAAAATGGCTCGTCCCGTTTCCTCCGCACCTGCTTGGGCAGCCGAAAGCAGTCGATTAGCTCAATGAATCTTTCCATAGTCCTCTCGTCAGGTTTGTCGAAGCTAGAAATCGATCGATTTATCGAGAGGATGCGTTTTTTCTTGGTAGGATAGCTAAATCTCTCTTTTTTACTTTTTACTTTAAAAAATACTGTGTCTATTCGTTTAGGAATTATTGGCGGTGGAGTGATGGCCGAGGCCATTCTCAGCCGTTTATTAAAAAAAAATGTTTATAGTCCGGAAACGGTGTTAGTCAGTGAACCCCAGTCCCAACGGCGCAACTTTTGGGTTAATACCTATGGAGTGCAAGTCAGTGAGGATAACCGGGAAGCTGCTAGGGCAACTGAGGTGTTAATCTTAGCGGTAAAACCGCAAACTTTAGAGCAAGTAGTGAATAGTTTGCTAGGAATACCCGAAAAACCCCTAATTATCTCGATTTTAGCGGGAGTTACCCTCAATCGCTTAGAAATGGGCTTTCCCGATCGCCCCGTAATCCGGACGATGCCCAATACCCCGGCTACGGTGGGACAAGGGGTTACAGCGATCGCATCCGGTCGTCATGCGGAACCGGAACATTTGGCCGTAGCTAGAGATATTTTTGCTGCGGTCGGTTCGGTGGTGGAAGTTCCCGAGGCTTTGATGGACGCGGTAACGGGATTATCGGGATCGGGCCCGGCATTTGTGGCCCTAATGGTGGAAGCTTTAAGCGATGGTGGTGTGGCGGCCGGATTACCGCGAGCGATCGCCTGTCAATTGGCCATAGAAACAGTTTTAGGGACGGCAACCCTATTAAAAGAATCGGCCATACATCCGGGGGAATTAAAGGATCGCGTCACTAGCCCTGGGGGAACCACGATTGCTGGGGTGAGACAATTAGAAAAAGGCTCTTTTCGCTCCACTATTATCGAGGCAGTAGTGGCGGCCTATCATAGATCTAAAGATTTAGGGCGTAGTTCCGAAAAGTAATCTTTTTATCTTTTTTAACCCATAATTAGGTAGGCGTTAAAAATTATCAGACACCCCCCTTATCAAGGGGGGACTAAGGGGGGATCGGCACCCCCCTTATCAAGGGGGGACTAAGGGGGGATCGGCACCCCCCTTATCAAGGGGGGCAGGGGGGATCGAACCTAAAATCCATTTTTAATTTAATTAT
>NZ_JAQMSY010000001.1:0-3623 GCF_028329095.1 Microcystis sp. CS-574 | reverse complement strand
GGGGTGTGGGGTGTGGGGTTTTACCAGTTTTGAGGTGGCCAATTACCTAATTTTCAGGGAAAAAGTGCCTAAATTTCCCCCCGATCACTCCCATATCCAGTACTTTTTGATTGACAAAAGGTCTAAAAGTCTTACCCAACAAGGTTTTTAGATTTATTCAACCAGCCCTAGATAATTTATGAGAACGAACAGAGGAAATTCTAAGTCCCCCCGCCCGTTGCGAGTGCCGAGAGGTCGCCGGGACGACCGCCGCCATACCCCCAAGGTAAACCGGACCGGTCTCTATCAAAGCGCGATCCGGCAGTCCTTCCTCAAACTCGACCCGCGCATCGCCGTGCGTAACCCTGTCCTATTCGTGGTCTGGTTGGGAACAATCGTCACGGCCCTGGTGACGATCGACCCGCATCTATTCGGCACGATCGCTGGGGAGAGGGGACAACAACGGCTACTTAACGGCATCATCACCCTGATCCTCTTCTTGACGGTGCTGTTTGCCAACTTCGCCGAGGCGATCGCAGAGGGACGGGGAAAAGCCCAGGCCGATGCCCTACGCTCCACCCGCAGCGACACGATCGCCCGAAAAATCCTGGCCGACGGCTCGATCGAGTCGGTCAGTTCCACGGCCTTGCATCGGGGCGATCGGGTAAAATTGCTGGCCGGGGACGTGATTCCCGCCGACGGGGAAGTGATCGAGGGAATCGGTTCGGTGGATGAATCGGCGATCACCGGAGAATCGGCCCCCGTCCTCAAACAACCCGGCACCGACATCGCCAGTTCCGTCACCGGTGGTACGCGGCTTCTCTCGGACGAGTTGACAGTGCGGATCACCCAAGATCCCGGCCGGGGTTTTATTGATCGCATGATCTCCCTTGTGGAAGGGGCCGAGCGCACGAAAACCCCCAACGAGATCGCCCTGACGGTACTTCTGGCCGTGTTAACCCAGGTCTTTTTAATTGTCGTGGCCACGATTCCCTCGATCGGGAACTATATCGCTGGTTTTCTGGAAACGAGCCTCAGTCCTGCGGTTGCGGATACCTTTCGGGCCGGCTCCAGTATCGCCATCTTGATCTCCCTCCTCGTCGCCCTCATTCCCACGACGATCGGCGGTTTATTGAGTGCGATCGGTATCGCCGGGATGGATCGTGTGGCTCAGTTTAACGTCATCGCCACCTCTGGACGCGCCGTGGAAGCCTGCGGTGACGTAAATACCCTCCTTCTCGACAAAACGGGAACGATCACCCTCGGCAACCGGCTAGCTGACGAATTTATCCCCGTCAACGGTCATAACCTCGAGGAATTAGCCCGCGTCTGTCTAGCGGCCAGCCTTTTCGACGAAACCCCAGAAGGACGCTCGATCGTTGCCTTAGCCCGGAATTTGGGCGCAAACCTCGATATCGATGGCCAACCCGGCGAGGCAATCCCATTCTCCGCTCGTACCCGCATGAGCGGCACCGATAGGGACGGGGAGGAATACCGTAAGGGAGCCGTAGACGCGATTAAAGGTTTCGTCCGTTCTAGGGGTGGTTCCGTTCCCGAGACCCTCGATGAGGCACAGGAAAGGGTTTCCCATTTGGGGGGAACTCCCCTGGCCGTCTGTCGGGGTAACGATATCTACGGGGTGATCTATCTCAAGGACATCGTGAAGCCGGGATTAAAAGAGCGTTTCGACCAATTACGGCGCATGGGTGTGAGAACGATCATGCTCACCGGCGACAACCAGATCACGGCCTCGGTGATTGCGGCGGAGGCGGGGGTGGATGATTTTATCGCCGAGGCCACCCCAGAAGATAAGATCGAGGTGATCCGTCGCGAGCAAGCCAAGGGCAAGTTAGTTGCTATGACGGGGGACGGAACCAACGACGCACCGGCACTGGCCCAGGCTAATGTCGGTGTGGCGATGAACTCTGGAACCCAAGCGGCGAAGGAGGCGGCCAATATGGTGGACCTCGATTCCGACCCGACCAAGCTGATCGATTTAGTGACCATCGGCAAACAGTTATTAATTACCCGCGGCGCCCTGACCACGTTTTCGGTAGCTAACGATATCGCTAAGTATTTCGCCATTATCCCGACGATTTTCGCCGCTGCCGGGATCGGTGCTTTAAATATCATGGGTTTGAAAAGCGCTCAATCGGCGATCGTCTCAGCCCTGATCTACAATGCCCTGATTATCCCGGTTTTGATTCCCCTGGCACTTAAAGGCGTTCAATTTCGCCCGCTCACCGCCGACCAACTATTGCGGCGCAATATCCTCATCTACGGCGTGGGAGGCATGATTGCGCCGTTTATTGCTATTAAGATTATTGATGAGATAATTTCAGCGATCGGGTTGAGGTAATGGGAAAATCGGCAATATTTAAGCCTAGTTTATTCGGATTGAAGCACTCGAATCGGGATTTTACCCAAAAAGAAACCTGGGGTAAAAATCAATTTAACTCCTCATTTCCAGCTTCTTTGTGCGCTTACTTAGATGGGAAAGGACTGAAAAATGTATATCTGAAACTCGATAAAAATTTAAAAATTCAACTGGCGGAGTTAAGTACAAAAGAGTTATACGGTCTAGCTCCCGATTCCGATAATTTATTTTATGCTTTCGAGAGTCAATTTAGAGGAGGGAGCAAAATGATCACAATCGATTTATTCGCTGGTTGTGGTGGTTTATCTTTAGGTTTCCAGAAAGCGGGGTTTACTATTGTGGCCGCATTTGATAATTGGATACCTGCTATAGATGTCTATAGAAATAACTTTAGTCATCCGATATTTAATGTCGATTTATCTAGAGAATCTAATCAAGAAATATTGGCTCAATATAATCCTGAGATTATTGTCGGCAGCCCTCCTTGTCAAGACTTTTCCAGTGCGGGTAAGAGAGATGAGGGTTTAGGACGAGCGAATCTAACGCTCACATTCGCTGAAATTGTAACTAGAGTAAGTCCCCAATGGTTTGTTATGGAAAATGTGGATAGAATTGAGAAAAGTAAAATACTCATTCAAGCAAAACAAATTTTTAAAAGCCATGGTTATGGTTTAACTGAAAAAGTTATTAATTCTTGTTACTGCGGAGTTCCTCAAACTAGAAAAAGATATTTTCTGATCGGTAAAATGAAGGAAGAAGATGATTTTTTAATCGATGAAATTAATGAAAATCTATCAAGTCAACCTCTGACTGTATTTGACTATATGGGCAAAGAATTAGATATAGAATACTATTATAGACATCCTAGAAGCTATCAAAGAAGGGCGATATTCAGTATTTATGAACCTAGCCCTACTATTCGAGGAGTAAATCGACCAGTTCCCAAAACCTATCGACAACATCCCGGTGATGCTTGTCATCTTAATGAAAAATTAAGACCGCTAACAACGAGCGAGCGAAGCTATATCCAAACTTTTCCTAAAGACTTTATTTTTGCGGGAACAAAATCTAATCTAGAACAAATGATTGGCAATGCGGTTCCTGTTAATTTGGCCAGATATGTGGGCCAATGTATTCTTAACTATGAATTGAAAAAGGGGACCAAGACAACCTATCGACAACTACAGCTAAGTAAGTGGTTATAATTAAATTGAAAATAGATTTTGTCTTTGATCCCCCCTTAATCCCCCCTTGATAAGGGGGGTGT
>NZ_JAQMSY010000193.1:0-12188 GCF_028329095.1 Microcystis sp. CS-574 | reverse complement strand
GATCCCCCCTTAATCCCCCCTTAATAAGGGGGGTATCTGACAACTTTTAACACCTACCTACTTAACTGTTTTTCCGATATAAAAGTTAAACATTGCTGCCAGTTCTCCAGAGGGGCTAAAGCTGCAGTTAAAAGTCGATACCAAATTAGGTTACACTTCATCTTTATGGGAAACGAAACTCTGTTCTAAGATAGGTGGGACAATGCCGAATATTAAAGGAGACGATGGTGCGCTCAAAACCATTTTCAGCAATAGTAAAATTATCGCAGTGGTGGGGCATTCTGAGAAATCGAGTCGCGCCAGCTATCAGGTAGCCAAATTTCTGCAAGCGGTGGGTTATCGAGTCTATCCTGTCAATCCGATGGTCAAGCAAATTGATGGTCAAAGGTGCTATCCTTCTCTAGAGGCTATCCCTGAACCCGTGGATATTGTTAACGTTTTTCGTCATCCTGATTATCTACCTGAAATTGTCGAGTCAGCTATTGCTATTCAGGCTGCTACCCTTTGGACACAATTGAAAATTTATCACCCAGTTGCGGAAAAAAGGGCGATCGAGGCGGGTTTAAATGTGATTATGGATGCTTGTATCCAGATAGAATATCAGCGTTTAGGGATTTCCCAAAAATAAACTATAGCGGTTCTCGTACCTGTACGGCACATTTAAACCTTTGCTGATTAAGCTTTTGAACATCAATAATGTACCTCGTGCGAATAGAACACGCTATATACTTTTTGAAAAATGGTGGCTCTCTTGGGTTTGGCGGGTAAAATGTATTCTAAGATACATTCTTCCTAGCGAGGGGGTGGAACGAACCACAAAGACACAAAGGACACAAAGACTGATCAATCATATTGTAAGTTAAACTTATCACACAGAACCTAGAAGAGCCAAATGGTATTATCGGGGCTTGGTTGTCAGTCGTTTGAGCGCTGTTGTATCAAGCTTTTTTTGTTTGTGGTCTCTTCTTGGAAAAATTTGCTATGATGTAGAGACTTGTTTAGTATTTGGTAAAAATAACCATAAATCTCACCGTGTTCACAACTGTTCAACCCGCAAATCGATCGAGCTTACCTGATGACCTATTTACGGCAATTAAAGAGCTTAAAAGGGAATTAAACGCCGTTATTCTGGCTCACTACTATCAAAATTCTGACATACAGGATATAGCTGATTATATTGGTGATTCTCTAGGTTTATCCCAGCAGGCTGCCCAAACGCCAGCAGATGTAATCGTATTTGCGGGGGTTCACTTCATGGGAGAGACAGCTAAAATATTAAATCCGGATAAGTTGGTATTGCTGCCGGATTTAGATGCGGGATGTTCTTTAGCTGATAGTTGTCATCCTGAAGATTTTGCTCGTTTTAAAGCCCAATATCCCGATCATATCGTGATTTCCTATATCAATTGCAGTGCAGAAATTAAGGCCATGAGTGATATTATCTGCACCAGTTCCAACGCAGTCAAAATAGTGAATCAAATCCCTGTCCATCAACCGATTATCTTCGCTCCTGATCGCAATTTAGGCCGTTATGTCAGTCAGCAAACTGGCAGAGATTTAGTTCTTTGGCAGGGTAGTTGTATTGTCCATGAAACTTTTTCCGAACGCAAGATAATAGAATTAAAAGTTGCCCATCCAGAAGCAAAAATTATCGCCCATCCTGAGTGTGAATCATCGGTTTTACGCCATGCCGATTATATTGGTTCCACGACGGCACTATTAAATTATTCCCTGAAAAGTTCCGAAAAAACCTTTATTGTCGTCACAGAACCGGGGATTATTCACCAGATGCAAAAATCCGCGCCAGAGAAAGCATTTATACCCGCACCAGCTTTAAATAACTGTGCTTGTAATGAGTGTCCCTATATGAGACTGAACACTCTCGAAAAATTGTATCTCTGTATGCGAGATAAAACTCCAGAAATTACTATTTTTGAAGATTTAAGAGTTAAGGCACTGTTGCCGATTCAAAGAATGTTAGAAATGTCTTAATCAGTTATCAGTGCGCCAATTCAAAAACGAAAAGCATCAACCCCAAGAGTTAGCTCTTCTGGTGTTTGTCTGGAAGGAAAAAGAATAGGGATAATTTGGGTTAACCACAGAAACCAAAAACCTACCTAAAGCCTTTTAAAGTTACTCATTTCTGTAGCTAGATAACTAAAATAAGTAACTTTGGCCACCGATAGATTTTAAGAACGTTATCAGGTATAATCAAGATATGAAGGTAGTTGAACGTCATATTATCAGTCAAAACCATCCCTTATGGTCAGAAATCGACCATTATGCCTTCTTGTCAAAAAATTTGTTCAATCTAGCTAACTACCATTATCGCCAATATTTCTTTGAAAACTCCCAAAAACTGAGTTTTAATCAACTCTATCATCTGGTATCTAAAACCTCTTAGCTTCACCATGAGTGATTATTGTTGACTGATCACTGAAAAATCTCTCCAACCTCCCACTTAAAAAGGGAAAGAGCTATGCTCTTCCCCTTTTTTTAAGGATTTATTCAAGATGATTGTAGATGCACAGCAGTCGAGGCCGAAATTACATTAAGCCTAACTGAGCAAGGATGCCTTTGTGGGTTAAGTATTCCGTAGCTACGCCAATAACGAAACCGAGCATGGCTAAACGACCATTCCAGTTTTCAGCGAAAGCGGTGAAACCGAGTTTGTTTTCTTGCTTATCCATGGTGAATTGCCTTCCTATAAGAAAATTGCGTTTAAGTCAAGTGCTTGATATTTAATGTAACATAACTTTCCAGACTATGCAACATTTCTTTACATAAATTTTATTGATGTTGGCCATAAACTTTTATGGGGGTAGGGTCAAGGGTGGGCAATGGCGGCCGAAAATCAAGCCTGATCCTAGTTCTCAGACTAAATAACGGTTTTCCCATCCCTGACCGAAAAAGATTACAATCAAGCGAAAGGTCAAGAATCGATCGCCGTCGAGCGAGGAGTGAATATGCGTGCCTTACTGATTTATCCCGTTTTTCCGCCGACTTTCTGGTCTTATAACAAAATTCTGGAATTAGTCGATCGCAAAGTCTTACTTCCTCCCCTGGGTATGGTGACGGTGGCGGCGATTCTACCCCAGGAATGGGAATTTAAACTGGTCGATCGCAATATTCGGGCAGTGACAGAAGCAGAATGGGACTGGGCCGAAATAGTGATTCTTTCGGGTATGATCGTCCAACGTCAAGATTTAATCGAGCAAATTCACGAAGCCAAGCAACGGGGTAAACTGGTGGCCGTGGGGGGTCCCTATCCCACTTCTATCCCCCACGAAGTTGCTGAGGCCGATTTTCTGATTCTCGATGAGGGAGAAATCACCATCCCGATGTTTGTGGAAGCATTGGCAAAAGGAGAAACTAAAGGTGTTTTCCGCACCACAGAAAAACCCGATGTGACAATTACCCCGATCCCCCGCTACGATCTGCTCGATTTTGAAGCTTATGATTCCATGTCGGTGCAGTTTTCGCGGGGATGTCCCTTCCAGTGCGAATTTTGCGATATTATCGTTCTCTACGGTCGTAAACCCCGCACCAAAACCCCCGCACAATTATTAAAAGAATTAGATTATCTCTACGAGTTAGGTTGGCGCCGGGGCGTGTTCATGGTGGATGATAATTTTATTGGCAACAAACGCAACGTTAAATTACTCCTCAAAGAATTAAAAGTTTGGCAAGAAGAACACCAGTACCCTTTCCGGTTTAACACGGAAGCATCGGTGGATTTAGCCGCCGATCCCGAATTAATGGAAATGATGGTTGATTGTTACTTTGACGCGGTCTTTTTAGGGATTGAAACCCCCGACGAAGAAAGTTTACAATTAACCAAAAAATTCCAAAATACCCGTAGTTCGTTAACCGAGACGGTAGAAAAGATTATTAAAGCCGGATTGCGCCCCATGGCGGGATTTATCATCGGTTTTGATGGCGAGAAAAAAGGAGCGGCCGATCGCATTATTAATTTTGTCGAAGAAGCGGCCATTCCCACGGCTCTATTTGGAATGTTACAAGCTTTACCGAATACCGCCCTATGGACTCGCTTGGAAAAAGAAGGACGACTACGATTAACGGGGAAACAGGACATTAACCAAAGTACCCTGATGAATTTCGTTCCCACCCGGCCGATCGAAGATATTGCCACAGAATATATTGAAGCCTTCTGGAAATTGTACGATCCAGAGGTATTTCTCGATCGCACCTATCGCTGTTTCCTGAAATTAGGCGCACCTAAAGCGAAACCTGCCTTTAAACTGCCTCGTCGGGCCGATCTCTATGCCCTAGCGGTAATTATCTGGCGACAGGGCTTTAAACGTTCCACTCGCTGGAAATTCTGGCAGAATTTATTCGGTATTTTGCGTCATAATCCCGCCAATGCCGAACACTATATCACTGTCTGCGCCCACAACGAGCATTTCCTGGAATACCGTCAGATTGTCCGGGATGAAATTACGGCACAATTAGCCGAATTCCAACGCCAAGAGGCATTAATGGCGGAAAAAACCGTCATAGCTGCCTAATTATTCCGAGGATGGGTTATTTACCCATCCTGAACATTTTCTGTCCTGATGGTGGGCGATCGATAAATCAATAATATTCCTAGTTTTCTGGTTAAAAATTCCCTCAATCTCTGCCAAAGCAATTCAGTATAATTTCTTAATTTTCTAGATATAATTACATTTTTTCCCTAAAATGTTAGCTGGAATACTGAATAAATCGAGAAAACCTGGATAAAGCCAGTATTTTTAGCTCCTTAACCCTATCAATCAAGCTAAAATCAATGATTACTCGTCAAGAACTTAAGAAACTACAATCCCTAACTCAAATACCCGCCCTTTCCATTCTCTTACCTACCCATCGCACCTCACCGGATAACAAACAAGACCCTATTCTCGTTAAAAATTTGGTCGATGAAGCAAAGCGCCGATTATCGGAAGAATTCTCTAAACGTGAAATCGAACCTTTGTTCAATCGCCTCGATAGTCTAGTAGCTGAAATAGATTATCCTTATACTCTAGATGGGTTAGCTCTCTATATTGGTCCGGATATTGCCAAGCTTTATAACCTGCCTTTTTCTGTCCAGGCAAGGGTTGTCATCGATAAAACCTTTGCTACACGGGATTTAGTTTATGGATTACATCGAGAACAACCCTATTGGCTGTTACTATTAAGTCAGGGTTCTACTCGTTTAATCTCAGCTACAGGAGAAACTCTTGAAGAAATTCGCGATCAGAATTTTCCCCTAGAAATGACTGGACCGGGGGCCACCGCACCACTGCCCTTTGATGCCGATACCAGTTATCTAGATGATAGAATCCGGCGATTTTTCCAGCAGGTAGATAATGCTCTGGGTGAATACATTGACATTGATGATTCTTCCCCTTTGATTGTGGGTGGAGTGGTTCGTCAAATTTCCTTCTTTCAAGAAGTTTCACAGTACACATCAGCAATTGTTGGCACTTTAACCGGCAATTTTGACAAAACCTCACTGTCAGAATTAATTCCACAAGTATTGCCGATTATGCATTCAGTGCGTCAGACTCAAAAAACTGAAGCTCTGCAAGCTTTGGATGCGGCAGTCAGCGCTCAAAAAGTTATCTCTACCCTGGGAGAAGTGTGGCGTTTAGCGCAGGAAGGTCGAGGAAAATTGTTATTAGTGGAGAAAAATTACCATGTACCCGCAGTTTTAAGCGAAAATGGTGACTTGATACTGGTGGAAAACGTCGGTGGTACGGAGGTAATCGATGATGCAGTGGATGAAATTATCGAAGTGGTATTGGCCAAGGGAGGACGTGTAGCTTTAGTCGAGGAGGATTCCTTGAACGATTACCAAAAAATTGCCTTGATTTTACGTTATTAGACCTAACACTCCGTTTCACAGGCCCCAATACTAACCCATTGACTAGAACCATCAGACCAGTATTCTTTTTTCCAGATGGGGGCATTATGCTTAAGAGTATCAATAGCATAACGACAGGCTGCGAAAGCTTCCCCTCGATGGGGACAACCCACCGCTACTAAGACGCTAATTTCACCGATTTTGAGCTTACCAGTGCGATGGTGAATGACAACTCGATTGGTGTCGGGCCAGGTTTGCCGAATTTGCCGAGCAATTTGCCGGAAAACCTCCATCGCCATGGGTTCGTAGGCCTGATAATCAAGATAAATAACTGGTTTACCGTCGGTTTGCTCCCGTACAGTACCACTCATTAGTACAATAGCCCCATTAGCCCCATCATCGGCTAATTGATATACTTCCTGCAAAGACAAGGGAGCGAAACTGATGCGAAAACTATCTTGAGTCATGGATGCTTTTTTCAGTAAATAGTAAATAGTAAATAAGTAGCTGGTTATAATTAAATTTAAAATGGATTTTAGGTTCGATCCCCCCTGCCCCCCTTGATAAGGGGGGTGCCGATAGGCGGGGGGATCCCCCCTTAATCCCCCCTTAATAAGGGGGGCATCTGATAATTTTTAACGCCTACCTACTTAGTAATCAGTGAAGTGACAAGACAGCACTGTTAATGCCATTTAATACTCCTCACTTGATACTGCTCACTGAAAACTCAAATCTGATAACTGCTCACTGATAACTGATAACTGATAACTGATAACTGATTCCAGGCTGACAGCTATATTAATCCACAGCGCGGCGAATTTGAAGACAGCACCATTCTTGACGTTTCCACAGGGCAGCCACTGTCCAGCCTTGGGGTTCTAAAATATCTGTAACTGCTTGTGCTTGGGTGACAAGAATGCCGCTTAAAATTCCCCAAGTGGTGGGTTTTGCCAGACGGGTGATTTCGGGCATTAAAGCGATAATTGTCTCGGCTAAAATATTACAAACGATGCCATCAACACCATCGGGAATTAATTCTAATAACTCCTCGACACTACCCTGATTAACAGCTAAATTTTCGGGGTTAATCCCGTTGAGATGGCGATTACTGTACGTCGCATTCACCGCCAGGGGATCTATATCGACAGCATAAACTTTTTTGGCCCCCAATAAAATCGCCCCGATCGCCAGTATGCCGGAACCACAACCGATATCGGCGATAATTTTATTCTCTGGATGGCTACTTAAACGCATTTCTAGGGATTCTAAACATAATTGGGTGGTGGGGTGCGTTCCCGTGCCGAAAGCGGAACCAGGGTCAATTTTAATCACCAATCTCTGATTATTTTCCGGAGGATTTAACCAAGCAGGACAGATCAAAAAGCGATCGCCGATCTCGCTAATTTGCCAATGTTGTTTCCAACTGCTGGCCCAGTCTTCCTCGTCCATTAACTGCCAACTGGTGACAGGTTCAGAAAAACCTAAAATCAAAGCATCCTGCTTTAACCAGAGGCTTAGTGCCTCTAAATCGGGCAATTGCGCTTTAATTTCTGGTATATAGGCCTTAACCTCTAAAGAGGATTGTTTTTTAGCAGTGGCCGTTCCCGAACAGCCAAAATCTTCCAGTCTCCAGAAAACCGTTTCTTCGAGACTAGGTTCGCACAAAACCGTAATTTCCCACCAACTATTAGACATATATCAGTTATCAGCTTCTGAAGGCAAGAGGCAACAGGCAAGAGGCAAAAGACAGAATCTGACAATTCTCCTACCTAAAAAGAAGGTTAGAAACTAAGCACATCAAAGCTTTTAGCTTAACCAATTAGGTCTGAGATTCGGCCCTTGTTATCAGTTATCAGTTATCAGATTTGGGTTTTCAGTCAACAGTATTAAGTGGCAAGTGCAGAGCTTTCCTTTCACTGATTACTGTTGACTGTTTACTGATAACTGATTTAATCTAGAGTTTCACTGTGTAAGCATCGCGGATACCGGGGACTTTAGTAATTTCCGAGAGAAGACCTTCCGGTAGAGGATCATCGAGACTCAGGGCCATAACTGCATCACCGCGAATAATTTTGCGTCCTACCTGCATACTGGCGATATTGACATTAAAACTGCCTAAAAGTGCGCCAATTTTGCCGATAATACCGGGCATATCTTGGTGAAGGGTAAATAACATATGATTACTCGGTGGCACGTTAATGGGGAACTCATCGAGGTCAGTAATGCGGATTTCTCCCGTACTTAACAGCGCTCCGGTGACGGAATGGGTACCCATGGAACCATTAGCTTCCAAATGAATCGATCCCGAATAGTCGCGGGTGGAAGCATCCCGGGTTTCGATTACCCGGATACCGCGTTCCTTAGCTTCGATCGCCGCATTAACATAGTTTACCCGTTCCCGGAGGGCTTGGGAAAGTAAGCCCTTAATTGCCGCTACCACCAGAGGTTGACTGTCTTTAGTGGCCAATTCTCCCTGTAAACGGACATTTAACGAGTCACAGCGACCTCCTGCCAACTGACTGACAAGATTACCCATAGTTTCCGCTAATTGCAGGTAAGGGCGCAGTTTTTCCATAACATCGGGAGTTAGTCCGGGGATATTAACGGCCGAACGCGCTGGCAAACCGAGGAGGACATCGCGAATTTGTTCGGCCACATCAACAGCTACACCCACCTGTGCTTCCGTAGTCGATGCACCTAGGTGGGGAGTGAGGATGACGTTAGATAATTCTCTTAATCTAGATTCGCCTAAAGGTTCCTGTTCAAATACATCCAAGGCTGCCCCGGCAATTCTACCGGATTCGAGGGCTTCAATTAAAGCCAACTCATCGATAATGCCGCCTCTGGAACAGTTAATGATGCGGACTGTGGGTTTCATCTTAGCGATGGTTTCCCGACCGATGAGATGCTGGGTTTCGGCAGTTTTCGGGACGTGGAGAGTGATAAAATCGGACTCAGCAAAGAGTAATTCTAGATCCACCAGGGTGCAACCGAGTTGATCGGCCCGTTCTTTGGAAATAAAGGGATCGTAGGCGAGAATTTTCATGCCTAGGGATCTAGCAACGGTGGCGACGTGGGAGCCAATTTTACCTAAACCGACGACTCCTAGGTTCTTTTTATAAACTTCTGTGCCGATAAAGCGATTTCTTTCCCATTTATTCGCTTTTACCGACTGATTGGCATCGGGAATATGACGGGAGAGGGATAACATCATGGCCAAGGCGTGTTCGGCAGCGGCGATCGTGTTACCTTCGGGAGAGTTAACGACAATAATACCCTGACGAGTGGCCGCGGGAACATCGATATTATCGACTCCTACCCCTGCGCGGCCGATAATTTGCAGTTTGCTGCCCGCTTCGACGATTTCTTTGGTGACGCGGGTACTGGAACGGAGCATCAGTGCGTCGTATTCGGGGATAATTTGAATGATTTCCTCGGCGGATAGTCCTGTTTTCACGTCCACTTGGGCAACCTGTGACAGAATTTCTACTCCTACCGGATCGATCGAATCGGATACCAGAACTTTGGCCATAATCTTTATAACGTGCTTTTTTCAGTCTACGGGCAAATGCTAGACCAATATTGGTATCTAGCCGCAATAGCCCATTTTAGAAGCAAAGGGTGCAGTCTATGGCAAAATTAGCGAAAAGATTTTAGGTTGTTATTCTTAATTGTCGTCCATGGGGTTGATGTCAGGCTCTTGCCGTTGTCACTGAGATATGCCTAATTTAATCACGGTGGCGATCAAGTTTTCCGCTCCTTTTTCTAAGGCTTTTTCTAGGGCTGTCATTGCTTCTGTTTGAAAATTTCTAAGTAGCTGGTTATGATTAAATTAAAAATGGATTTTAGGTTCGATCCCCCCCGCCCCCCTTGATAAGGGGGGTGCCGATAGGCGGGGGGATCCCCCTTGATAAGGGGGGTGCCGATCCTTCCTTGATAAGGGGGGTTTCTGATAATTTTTAACGCCTACCTACTTATGATATTCACACAGTAGAGAAAAAGCCAAAAACCTCCGTTATACTTAACGGAGGCTGGTTAATTAATTAACAATTTTCAGCTACAATTTCGCCCCACATTCAGGACAGAATTTATTATTCCAACTGTTAACCGCGCCACAACTGGGACAATTGTGCATTTCACAACCCCCGGTGACAATTTTCGGTAAACCAATCATACGGGCATTACTTTGACCGGGGGCAACCATGGGATAACAATTTTCGTCTTTAGTCACGATCGCATTGACCAAAACTGGACCATCATGGGCCAACATTTCGGCAATTTTTGCGGCTAATTCATCTCGATGGCGAATAGTAATCCCTTTAATGCCGTAAGCTTGGGCTAACAGTTCCACATTTGGCATTCCCGCTTCCATATTGGAATTAGAATAACGTTCCCCATAGAAAGCTTCTTGCCATTGACGTACCATACCCTGCCAACCATTATTAATAATAATCGTCTTGGCATGAATATTAAATTGGGTTAGGGTGGCCAATTCCTGTAGATTCATTTGGAAACTGGAATCACCACTAATACAGATGACCTCCTCATCGGGAATAGCCACCTTTACCCCCATCGCAGCGGGTAAACCGAAACCCATCGTCCCCAATCCCGCGCTAGAAATCCAACGTCGGGGGCCATTTTTGAGGAATTGGGCCGCCCACATCTGATGCTGGCCCACATCGGTGGTATAGTAGGCGTGGGGTGCCTGACGGCCCACCTCAACGATTACTTCTTGGGGAGAAAGTCTGCCTTCCGGTAGGGGTACTTGCAGGGGATAATCTTGGCGCCAGCGCTCGATCTGGGCTAACCAAGCTTGGGTGCGATCGGAATTAGTGGGATAATCAAATTCTCTGGCTTTTTGGAGTATTTGTTCTAAAACTACCCGCACATCCCCGACAATCGGCACGTCAGGGGCGCGATTTTTGCCCACTTCCGCCGGGTCGATGTCCACATGAATTACCTTAGCTTTTGAGGCGAATTCGTCCAATTTCCCCGTTACTCGGTCATCAAAACGAGCGCCGACGGCAATTAATAAATCACACCCGGTCACGGCAAAATTAGCGTAGGCAGTGCCGTGCATTCCTAACATTCCCACCGAGAGGGGATGATGTTCATCAAAAGCACCGATCCCCATTAACGTGGTGGTGACGGGTAACTGAAAACGCTCGGCAAACTCGGCAATTTGGGCGTGGGCATTAGCTGCGATCGCACCTCCACCAACATAAAGTAAGGGTTTTTCGGCGGTTTCCAAGAGGTGCAAAGCGGCCTCGATTTGACGGCGATTACCCTTAACCGTGGGACGATAACCGGTTAGTTTCACATCTCCCGGTTCGACGGGGATATAATCGCATAGTTCTAAACCGACATCTTTGGGAATATCGACTAAAACCGGTCCCGGTCGTCCTGTACTGGCGATGTGGAAGGCTTCAGCGACGATTCTCGCTACTTCCCGGGCATTTCTAGCCACATAGGAATGTTTAACAATCGGGAGAGTAATACCATAAATATCGGTTTCTTGGAAAGCATCGGAACCGATGGCCGCCCGGCTGACCTGACCGGTGATAATTACCATCGGGATGGAGTCCATGTGTGCGTTAGCGATGCCTGTCACCAAATTGGTCGCCCCGGGGCCGGAAGTACCGAAACAGACCCCGACTTTGCCGGTAGCCCTAGCGTAGGCATCGGCGGCATGGGCGGCCGCTTGTTCGTGGCGCACTAAAATATGTTGTAATTCTCCCCGCTCTTCAAAGCGGTAGAGTTCGTCATAGATGGGCAGGATCGCACCTCCGGGATAACCGAAGATGTGCTTAACGCCATGACGTTTGAGACTGTCCATCAAGGCATAAGCACCAGAACAACGCTGGGGAACCGTTGTTAAAGAGTTATTGGGCTTGGGAAGTGATGAAACCACAGGGCAAACCGTCCAATTTCTAACTAGAGGGATAATTGCAATTCTGTTGCCTAGGATGCAACTTGAAAAATAGCAAAATTGATAACCTTATACTTTTAGTGTATTCCATCTCACCTTTTTGGCTGCAGTTTTTTTTCTTTTTGCATCTTACCCATGCAATATCTGGGAAGTGGGGTGTGGGGTGTGGGCTTCGGCCGTGAGCTCAGCGTTCGACTGAGCGTTCGACTGAGATCACGCCGAAGTCTCACGCCGAAGTCTCACGCCGGGGTCCGAACGGTTTCTGCTTCTTTCCCGAAGGATTTTTCGCACTTGCCTTAACAGATTTACTCTGTTCTGGTCTTATGGTCGCTCTACAGACTGACACCGCAAGCCCTGCGGCCAAAATGTTTTTACTGGCGTTAATATCTCGGTCATGGTGAGTCCCACAGT
>NZ_JAQMSY010000192.1:0-10203 GCF_028329095.1 Microcystis sp. CS-574 | reverse complement strand
GGGGTGTGGGGTGTGGGGTGTAGGGTGTGGGGAAAATAAATAAAAATAATCTCCTGACGACCGACGACCGGCTCCTATCTCCTGTTAAGATTCGCGTAAAACGTAGCCGACACCGCGCACGGTATGAATGAGGCGTTTTTGACCACCAGCTTCCATTTTCAGGCGTAAATAGCGAATATATACCTCAATAACGTTTGATTCTCCTTGAAATTCATCTCCCCAGACATTTTCGAGAATTTGATCCCTTGATAATACTTCTTTCGGGTGAATCATCAGGTAGCGGAGCAGTTCAAATTCCTTCATCGTCAACTCAATATTTTTGTTCTTATAGGAGAGACGACGAGTGGCTAAATCCAATACTAAGTCACCGAAGCGCAATTGTTCGGGGATAGTTTCCATCGGTTGCAGGTAAAAACGGATTAATTTGAGGAAAGATTGCGAATTATAGGGTTTGAGAAAATAATCGTCGGCTCCCGCTTCCAAACAGGCGAGACGTTCTTCTAGAGTTTCTTGAGATACTAATAAAATAATATAAACGCGACTTCCCTGGGAACGTAAACGACGACAAAACTTTACACCGGCCTCCGCCGCGAGGAGGCGATCGAGTATAATCATCGCTGGCTGCCAACTTTCCACTTCTGGGAAAGCGCTATCAATGCTAGGCACAATCAGGGGACGATAACCTGCTTCTTGCAAGTTCGCACTAGCTAGTTTAGCGATATTCTCCTCAATTCCCACCAAGAGAATCGAAGAACTCAGAACTGGTGTACTCATTAGTCGGCAGCGGTAAAGAAATAGGAAAGATAGGGAGGCGACTGGCCAATTATACTTAATTCATTCTTGCCTAACCGATTTTAGATAAAAAAGTTAACGCTGTGGTGCGTTGGACAAAATTACCATTGACAGACCAACCGGTCACTCGATCGGGGGACGACCAGAGGCTAAGATGATCTACAGGGGGATCCGCATAAAAATTTTCTCCACCGCTACCCAATAAACAGGAACTCCAATGGGTAAAATAATCATGACTAAGGCGATAAATGGGAAAATTACCGATTAATGGCACTCCCCACCCGTCCAGAGCCATTAAAGCTCGAATTTTCACCCCTTGAGCTTGCCAATAATAGGCTAAAGCGATCGCATTTACCACCCCCGCACTAAACCCAATCAAGGTTAGGTCTTCTCTGGGTAAAAAAGCTTCATTTAAGCAAGAAAAAGGAGAAATAATAATATAGGAGCGTAATTTGACCGATTTGCTCCCCAGATGTCCTAAAAAATCCTCCGTCAATCTAGAATCATGAAAACCAGTACAAATCACTAAGGTATTGACACTCTCGTCCTTAAAAGCGAGGGATTCTTGGTTCATAGAGTTTCCTTAATTAGTAGTTTAAATGAGCCTAAACCCTTAAATAGCCTGGAATCCAACAAAGCAAAAAGCTTTTTTTATTAAAATTGCTTTTTTGAATTCTGGTGAGCCTTACTTGGCAAGGCTTGCGTCGATTATTTTTTGCTAACATATCATAACTACTCTAGAAGAGCCATAATTGTTAAGAAAATGACGCGAATTACCGTTATTGGTGCAGGGATTGGCGGACTAACGGCGGCGGCATTATTGGCGCGTCGAGGTTATCAAGTCACAGTATATGATCAGGCGCTTGTCCCCGGGGGTTGTGCCTCGACTTTTTCCCGTCGGGGTTTTACTTTTGACGTGGGGGCAACTCAAGTGGCAGGATTAGAAGTAGGGGGCATTCATCAGCGCATTTTTGCCGAATTAGGGATAGATTTACCCGATTCTGTCCCCTGCGATCCCGCCTGTGCCGTTTTTCTGCCGGGGGAAACCAATCCGATTAATGTCTGGCGCGATCGGCAAAAGTGGCAAGAGGAAAGACAAAAACAATTTCCGGGCAGCGAACCTTTTTGGCAATTATTACAAAAACTCTTTCAGGCAAGTTGGCGTTTTCAAAGTCGCGATCCAGTTTTACCCCCGCGCAACTGGTGGGATTTAGGGCAATTAATCGCCGCTTTGCGTGTAGATACTGCCATTACCTTCCCCTTTACTTTGATGACTGTGGGGGATGCTCTGCGATTATACGGCTTAGAGAGGGATAAACGCCTAAAAACTTTCCTTGATCTCCAGTTAAAGCTTTATTCCCAAGTTACTGCCGATGAAACCGCTTTACTTTATGCCGCCACCGCTTTAGCAGTTTCTCAGTCTCCCCAAGGTTTATCCCACCTTCAGGGTAGTATGCAAGTATTAAGCGATCGCCTAGTAACAGCTTTGGAAAAATACGGCGGTAAATTGCAAATGCGCCACACAGTAGAAAAAATACTGACAGAAAAGGGAAAAGCCACTGGAATTATCGTCAGAAATCAAAAAAATGGCCAAATACATCCAGAAATGGCCGATGAGATTGTCGCTAATATCCCGATCCAAAATTTACCACAATTAATCGATCGCGAAGCCATTCCCAGTCTTTATCACCGGAGAATCGAAAAACTTCCCCCCGCATCCGCTGCTTTTGTGGTTTACTTAGGAGTCGATCGCGCTGCTATTCCCCCCGATTGTCCCCCCCATTTGCAATTCCTCTACGATTACGATGGCATAATCGGCGAAAATAACTCTTTGTTTGTTTCCGTGAGTAAAGAAGGGGATGGCCGCGCTCCAGTGGGAAAAGCGACGATTATTGCTTCTTCCTTCACCGATACCAGTCTTTGGTGGCGAAAAGGAGAAGATAATTATCAGCAATTAAAAGCAGCATACACCCAAGAGGCGATCGAGCGTCTCGGTAATTATTTCCATCTTAGTCCTGATCACATCGTTCACATCGAATCAGCTACTCCTCGCACTTTTGAACGGTTTACGGGGCGAAATCAGGGCATTGTCGGCGGTATTGGTCAAAGACTGTCCACTTTTGGCCCTTTTGGCGTAGCGACGCGCACTCCGATCCCCCATCTTTGGTTAGTAGGAGATTCCACCCATCCGGGAGAAGGCACTGCCGGAGTCAGCTATTCGGCACTAACGGTAGTTAGACAGATTGAGAATCAATTAAGTAGTCGTGCAAAATAAATTTCCTAGTGAAGATAGGCAAGAGGCAATAGGCAATAGGCAAAAGCTTTATCGAAATGTGTAATTAATTTTGCTTAGGTACTTAGCTTCTAGTTAGCCGTAATTATGAATTATGAATTATGAATTGGGAAGAATAAATAAAAGCAATCTTCTGAATACTGAATACTGAATACTGATAACTGTTAACTGTTAACTTACCCACTGATAACTGATAACCGATAACTGTTATAAAGCGCCGGCTGCCGTGCGATCGAGTATTCCCGCTCCTAGATGAGAGGTAATATTAATTGCTTGCAGGACTGGTTGAGAGTCAACTCCTTTAGGATAATCGATAACACTAACCGCGCCATTTCCCTGTTTAATATTCCAGAAATTAGCGGGTTTTAAACCCAATAAATAACAAAGAATCACCTTATTAATGGCATCGTGAGCTACTACCATAATTGTCTTAGGACTATCACTATTACTATAGGTTTTAACGATTTGCTGCCAACAAGCGATCGCTCGATCCCAAACTTCCTGTAAATTCTCCCCTTCCGGCATTTGCACGGTTTCTGGGGCATTTTTCCAGTCTTCTAACATCCCGGGGAAACTCGCTTCAATTTCCTCCTCTAATTTGCCTTCCCAAAGTCCGTGACAGATTTCTGTCAGATCCCCTTGGGTGTCTAAGGTGACATTGGGGTGATATTGCAGGATAATTTGGGCAGTTTCCTTGGGACGGGATAAAGGACTGGTGACAGCGTGATTTATCGCCGTTTCTCGCAGAAATTCGGCGGCTTTCTCAGCTTGGGCTTTGCCATTATCATTGAGGGGAATATCACGCACACCTTGAAAACGTTTATCCCGATTCCATTGGGTTTCTCCGTGACGCACCAGCAGCAGCCTCGATCCTTGGAAAGGAGGACGCGGTGGGGGTAAAGCTATCCCTAAGTGTGCCGTTTGATTGAGGGATTCCACCTGGACAGGATCACCAAAATCACCCGTAAAATTGAGAACATTAACGCAACAGTTAGATTGTTGGAGGGAATGGTATAAGGAAACTGGAATACTGATGGCACTGAGGATTAAACAGCGATTAATGCCGTTATGGGCAACAATGAGGATAGTTTGGCCCTCGTGTTGGGGAATAATTTCTCGCCAAAAATCCTGCGCTTGTTGATAGAGGGAGAGAACGGGATAATGTTCCTGACCATCGGGCAGTATCATCTTAAATTCATGAGGTTTTTGGTGCCAATCCCGATATTCTTGGGGGTATTGAGCTTTTACCTCCTCTTTGACCATATTTTCCCAGATAGGCAGATCGATTTCTAGTAACTGCGAAGTGGGTTGAATGACGGGAGAGTGATTTAAACGAGACTGAATCACCTCAGCAGTAGATTTGGCTCTTTGGAGAGGACTACAGTAAAAAGCGGCGATATCGATTTGACTGAGGGCATTTCCTACTTTTTCCGCGTCCAGATGCCCTTTTTCCGTCAAAACCGAGCCATCACTGCGACCTTGTATTTTCTGCTCTGCGTTATAACTGCTTTGTCCATGACGAACAATAATCACACGAGTAGCCAAGCGGTTCAGTCTCCTTAACTAAAAGTCTCAATATCAGATTACAGGCGATCGGGATCGGAGTACAAATCAGTGATCAGTAATCAGTAATTAGTATAGTTCACTTGTACTAAAATATCGCCTACAGTTTCAAGGCAGCACAGCATATCAAAACTTCCTGATATAACAATCTCTTTGGGATCAAGGGTTTGGCGGTTTAGTCAAGAAACCATGACAATGTACTTGGTCAAAATCGGAATCTTGCTGTTTAATAGGTATTTATAACAAGCGATTCCCTTGATCCCCATCGAGTGGGTCTCTTGTTCACAAAGCAATCGATGAGTAGTTGGAAGGATTACCCAGATCACTGCTTTTGCAAATGCCCAAAAACATTTGCCGTCGTAACTAATCGGAGAGCGTCAACTCATGGTTCCAGAATACCCCCCCTTAGATGAGATGACCTTGCGGCAACTACGACGAGTTGCCAGTCAATACAGCATCTCTCGTTACAGTCGGATGCGGAAAACGCAATTAATCGAGGCAATTACCCAAGCTATGGGAGTAAGCGGCAATTTTAAATCTATTATTAAAGAGGAAAAACCAGTGGAAGCAGCAAAATTTGAATTAGGTCAAGCTAACCCGATCGAAGATATTCTAGGTTCAGTGGATGATGGTTTAGGAGATCTGCCCGGTGGCTACGGTGAAAATCGCATTACCCTCCTACCTCGCGATCCTCAGTGGGCCTATGCTTACTGGGATATCCCCAACGAATCAAAAGAAGATCTCCGTCGTCAAGGAGGACAACAGTTAGCCCTGCGTCTTTATGATGTCACCGATATCGATATCAATAGCCAAGGCGCGCATAGCGTCCAAGAATATCTCTGTGATGAATTAGCCCGGGAATGGTATTTACCGATTCCGGTCAGCGATCGAGATTATGTTATCGATATCGGTTATCGTTGTGCTGATGGTCGTTGGTTAGTTTTGGCCCGTTCTCCTTTAGTCCGCATTCCTCCCGTCTATCCTTCCGACTGGATTGAAGATATTTTTGTCACCGTTAACTGGGAAGAAGAACTGGTGGGTAAAACTGTTTACGAACTCGTCCCCCCCAGCAAACGCTACGACAGCAGCACCGGAACCACCGGAAGCCCTATCTACGACCAAATTTTCGAGAGTGTCGGCGATATGGAGGCCTTACGGGTGGCCGGTTCCTTGTTTGGTTCCATGCAGCACGTCGCTGGTTCCGTACCGATGTCGGAAGTGATCAGTTCTTATGTATTCCCCTCCGGGGTTGGTATGTGGGCAGTTCCCACGGTATCGGGACTAACCGCTTCCGGTATCGGGATCACTGCTTCTGGTATCGGTATGGGTGCTTCGGAAACCCTACAACGTCCGCGCAAATTCTGGTTAGTTGCCGATGCAGAATTAATCGTCTATGGTGCCACCGAACCCGATGCCACCGTAACTATCGGTGGTCGTCCGATTAAACTCAATCCCGATGGCACTTTCCGCTATCAGATGTCCTTCCAAGATGGTTTAATCGATTATCCGATTATGGCCGTGGCCGCCGATGGTGAACAAAATCGTTCTATCCACATGAAATTTACCCGGGAAACCCCCTCTCGCAATACCAACACTAAAGATGAGGCGGTTCTAGAATGGTTATTCTAGATCGGGTTTTCTAACGTTACCAAAGCCAACCTAATTACTTCCCCCTAACTGAATTTCAGTTAGGGGATTTTTTTCGAGAAGTTAACGGCAAGCTACCGAGGGGGTTGCTTGCCGCTATCAACTTCTATTCCCAAATCTGACAGCTTAGATCGCCCGATTTTTGGGAAAGACGCAGATTTTCACCGTAATCGACGGGAACATCGATCACCGTAGGCACCTCTTGCCGGAAAGCCTCCTCTAGTGTCGGGATCAAATCCTGAGTAGATTCCACCCGATAGCCTTTTAATCCCATACTTTCGGCAAATTTAACAAAATCGGGATTACCAAACTTAATAAAAGAAGAGGTCCCAAAATAGTTTAACTGCTTCCATTCGATTAAACCGTAACCGCCATCATTAAAGATGAGAGTGACGAAGGGAGTTCCCACCCGCAAAGCTGTCTCCAATTCCTGACAATTCATCATAAAACCGCCGTCTCCCGTCACCGCCACAATGCGTTTATCGGGATGAACTAACTTAGCGGCGATCGCACCAGGGATAGCAATACCCATAGCGGCGAAACCGTTAGAAATAATGCAAGTATTAGGACAATCGGAGTGATAATGGCGGGCCATCCACATTTTATGAGCGCCCACGTCACAAATAGCGATATCTTCCGGTCCCATCACCTGACGCAGATCGTAGATCAATTTTTGTGGCTTGATCGGAAAACCCGTATCATTGGCATAGGTTTCGTAATCGGCCCGAATTTCCGTCTTTAATCCCGCGGTGACAGGAGTTGGTTTATTCTGGCGATCGGCCCGTTTGAGGATATCGATGAGAGAATCGGTGATATCACCCACCACTTCCACCACCGGGGCATAACTGCTGTCAATTTCCGCCGGAGTCATGCCGATGTGAATAATCGGTAATTTCCCGTCTGGATTCCATTTTTTCGGGGAATACTCGATTAAATCGTAACCAACAGCGATAATTAAATCACTGCGATCGAAGGCACAACTAATCAAATCCCGTTGCTGTAATCCTACCGCCCAAAGAGCCAGAGGATGGGTATAGGGAATCACCCCCTTACCCATAAAAGTGTTAGCCACAGGGATATTCAAGGCCGTGGCGAATTCCGTTAAAGCCTCACTAGCATTAGCGCGAATTGCCCCATTTCCCGCCAAAATCAAGGGATTTTTGGCTTTAGAAATCACTACCGCCGCCATATTCAAAGTCCGATAGGAAGCATAAACTTTTTCCTGACTGTCGAGGGGCAAGGGACTACCATCGGCAGGCATAGCGGCGATATTTTCAGGAAGATCGATATGAACTGCCCCCGGTTTCTCACTTTGGGCGGTTTTAAAGGCTCTCCGTACCACTTCTGGGGTGATACCTGGCCGGACGATTTGTTTATTCCATTTCGTCACCGGGGCGAACATGGCCACCAGATCCAGGTATTGATGGGATTCAATGTGCATCCGATCGGTTCCCACCTGGCCGGTGATGGCCACCAAGGGTGCCCCATCCAGGTTAGCATCGGCTACCCCTGTCATCAGGTTAGTCGCCCCCGGTCCTAAGGTGGAGAGACAAACCCCCGCTTTTCCCGTCAAGCGTCCATAGACATCGGCCATAAAAGCCGCGCCCTGTTCGTGACGGGTGGTGATAAATTTGATCGAGGAGTTTTTTAGGGCTTCCAAAACATCGAGGTTTTCTTCCCCGGGTAGCCCAAAAATATACTCGACCCCTTCATTCTCTAGACATTTAACTAGAAGTTCGGCTGTGTTTAATTCCCCCATAATTCCCTCCTGTAGAGCTTACTTCATCAGTAAAGTCTCTAGAGATAGTTCATCCCGGCGGATTGAGGTTGTTGCGCTCAACTCGTCGGGATGATATCAGTAGACTATATGTACCAATGTAGCTGACTAAAATTTTGTTTAAGTCTATCCATATACTATTGTGACTTAGATCTTGACCCTTGGCAGATTATTTATTAGCACAATGGAGGGGAATTTTTTTTTAGGCCGTTAATTCTTCGGCAGCGTGGGCTAGTTGGGCGGCGACTTTGGCTAAATAGGGACGACTTAACCACCAGATAAACGGGGACAGCCAACCGCGCAGGGTGACAGAATAGGAAATATAACTACCACAGAGGGTTGATTCCACTTGGTAGGTCATTTTCTGTTCCATGCCGGGGATAGCGAGAACTCTGAGGCTGAGGAGTTCCCCAGGGCGGACATTTTCCACGAAAACCCGGATAGGAATGGGAGTCAGACGGGTGACAGCTTGATAGATTAACCCCGGTTTAGCGATTAAACCCAGGGGAACATCAGCCTTGGCAATCAAAGGATGCCAAGAGACATCGGCCACATTGATTAATTTTTGCCAGAGGACATCGACGGGGGCGCTACTGACCACCCGATAGGTTTTGTAGAGTGAAAACTTACAGAATAGTCTGCCTTTGGCCGCTACAATCCTTAGGGAAAAATTGAGAATCACCGATCGCCCCCCCGCAAAAATAATCCAGGTAATCTTCCATTGTAAAAAATAAATGGCTTTCTGGGAGTGTGGGCTTTTTATAATTTTAACTTAGCGTCAGCAGAAGTCCCTCGCTTGAGTGCGATCGAATGAATGCTCTATTTAATTTGCTGTCATAACGTATCAAGTCGGAGCGATCGCTAGACTAAAGAGATAACCAAATAGCCTCCGATGCTTATCGTCCCCAACGACTGATACCATTTTTCTTTATTTGCGTCACAACGAATGCAAGCTTAGCAAGCATTCGAGCGTGGATGTCTGTCATGGATTTAGAAATTTGGTATGAGGGCAGCTATTCCCGCCGTCGTCAAGTTTTTCTCCTGTCAGAGTTTGATACAATTGTCTAGGATTGGGACTTCTGCAAGGGATTGGGACTATACGGCTGATTTAGCCATTAGGTATTGTAAAGTTTCAATACAAATATGGTCATATATAGTCATTCACGGTAATATGTACAGACAAAACTATCGGACTAGGCAAAAAAAACAGGAATAAGTTATCGAACGGCTTGGAGATGGTGGAAACAAGGAAATTTAACAGGTTATCAATTGCCTTCTGGTACAATTATCACAACGGATGACAACCCTTCAAAACCCGACGCTGAGTTAAAAGACAACGGATAATAATGTTAGTAGCAGAAAGACACATTATCAAGAAAAGATATCGATTTTGGGCTGAGATAGATCATTTATCTTGGCAGTCTAAAAATCTCTACAACTCAGCCAATTATTTAATCCGACAAAACTTCATTTATGGTCATGGCTATTTGACCTATAATCAGATGGCCTCTCTCATGAAAAAGACAGAACAGTATCAAGCTTTACCCGCTAAAGTTTCCCAACAAGTTTTAAGAGGATTAGACAAAAACTGGCAATCATTTTTTGCCGCTTCATCGGAGTTTAAAAGTCACCCCGATAAATTTCTAGGAAAACCCAAAATTCCTGGCTATAAGGAGCAAAAAAAAGGACGAAATCTCTTAGTTTACACGATTCAAGCTATAAGCAAAGTAGGTCTTAGGCCTGAGAGGGGGACAAGCGAGCTAGAAGGTAGATAGGGCAAGCGATATCGCTCTTTGTCCTTTGATGTAATCCTTCAACCGATAGCGGCTAATTTGCATTAGCTCTTCTATATTTTTTTGGAACATTTGATGTAGCTGGAGCCAATGATAGAGATGTTGACCCACATAAAAACTGCTGTGTCTGCGTTGACCTTTATATCTTTTTTCAGGTCTTGTGACATATTTTTGGATTCCCATATTCTTAATTTTTTTACCTTGTAGTGTGGCACTTGTATAGGCGATAGCTATAACAATTATCAGCTTTGATAGGTATTTCGGTGCTAATTGAGAACCTTCTAAGCTATAGCCTCCCGACTTAAAATCTCGGAACATCTCCTCAATATCAAATCTTT
>NZ_JAQMSY010000191.1:0-25459 GCF_028329095.1 Microcystis sp. CS-574 | reverse complement strand
CCCCACACCCCACACCCCTCCGCATCCGGCATAGAAGCATAGGTTTATGTAATTGTCAATATAGATTTACGAACTTTTTTGTCGAAACTGGATCATAAACTTTAAAAATAGGCATGATGGGAATAGTTGGGATCGAGGGGGTGGAAAGATGGATAAACTGGTGGCTCTGTAGTTATATATACTTAGCTATCTCAGAAATTTACGCTACCCTAGATTTAGGGTTCTTTACATTTTGTTACTTACCATCCGTAAGAAAACTTAGTTCACGTACCCTATTTTCTCAGAAAAGAATCTTAAAAAAGTGTTAAGGTTTTATACTTGAGGAGTGTTATCAGGAGGAAAATTGTGTTTAAACGACTTGCAGAACAGCATCGCCAACTGGTCAAAGACTTAGTCATGGATTTACAGGCTTTAGCGATCGCCTTAGAAAATCAAGGTTATCTAGCATCTTGCTACACCTGTGGCGGTCAACTGAATAGCGCATCTTTTATGGTGGGATTGGGGGAAACCCATCTAATTCGGTTTCTCGTGTCCGATTACGGCATCACCTGGACAGAAATGCGAGATGATCGAGAGTTAATGAAACTCGAAGGCGCGGAAGCCATCAGCCAACTACAGGAATTAGCCAATCTGATTAAATATCAAATTCCGCCGGCGGAATTTATTGACAAAAAACCCTCCTCCGTGCTGCAACGGTTAGAGACGGTTTAACTGGAGATGTGACCTAGACTTGTATGTTTAGGGAGCTTTTTTCCCTAAGCTTTCAGCCAACTGTTAGCTAGATAGGCCATTCGTTTCATCTCTTTTCGTCCCCGGGAGACGGAATCGAGGATCATGCCAGAGGTCAAACTTAAAAAGGCTAAAAGCATGATCGAGGCCGATAAAATAGCGGTGGGAAAACGTGGCACTAAGCCGGTTTCGAGGTATTCAAACAGGACGGGAATCGCTAAGAGGAGGGAAATAACCGCCAAAATCAGCGAGACAAGGCTAAAAAAGAGAAAAGGACGAATTTCTTTAAATAGTAGGATAGCGGTTCCCAATACCCGCCAGCCATCTTGAAAGGTTTTTAACTTACTTTGGGAACCTTCGGGACGTTCCCCGTAGAGGGTTGGTTCTTCAGCGAAGGGAATTTTTAATTCTAAAGTGTGGATAGTTAACTCGGTTTCAATCTCGAAACCATTGGACAAAGCGGGAAAAGATTTGACGAAACGACGAGAAAAGATGCGATAACCGGAGAGCATATCGATTAAACGCGCTCCAAACAGAAATTTAACGAATCCTGTTAAAAATAGATTACCAGCGCGATGACCCCGGCGATAAGCCTGGGAGGATTTTACCGCTTCCCGACGCGCACCGACCACCATATCCAATTGTTCCCGCAGCATTCGTTCAATTAAGCGTCGTACTGCCGCAATTTCGTAGGTATCATCACCATCGATGAGAACATAGATATCCGCTTCGATATCGGCAAACATCCGCCGGACAACATTGCCTTTTCCCGGTTGGGTTTCCTGACGAACGATCGCCCCCGCTTTCAGGGCCTCGGTCACGGTATCATCGCTAGAGCGGTTGTTATAAACATAAATTGCCGCTTCTGGCAGAAAAGTTTGGAATTGGGAGACAACTTTAGCAATCGTTAGTTCTTCGTTGTGACAGGGAATAATCGCAGCGATACGGTAGTTTTGCAAGGAAATCGGCGGAATAGCAGTCATTTCGATCATAGCTGAGGACAACGTTTAATGATGGTTAGGGGGGTGTCTTGGCGTTGGACGGCGTGAACAATGGGACAATGGGGGAAAGCTTGGAAATAATCGTATCGGGATAAACCCATGTAATAATCGGGTTCGGGAGCTTTTCCCCAAGCAAAGTCATCTCGATAGATTATCGTAAAGTTTCGTTGGTGATTCTCTACCATTTCCGCCGCAAATATCGGACCGGCAACCACAATGGTAGAGTTAGCGGCGGCATTTTGATTAAGCCATTCCATCCCCTCCTTGAGACTTAATCCCCAGTAATCGGTTTCCTGTTGACCTTGGGCCGCTTTTAAGCCTCCGTAGGCGCGATTATAGTAGGTGTATTCGTAGGGATGCAGACTGATCATGTCATAGACAATGACGCTAAAGTTGAGGATTAGCAGGGTCGTTAGAAAGATTTTTATTGACTTTCGCTTGAGTTTATGATATGTCCAAATAATGGCCGTAGATGCGATCGCTGCTAGGGCGGGAATGACAAATAAAAAGTGACGGATGCCGTCGTAGAGAGTAGATTGACGCAGGATAGCAAAGGTGGGCAGTAAAAACGCTTGCAGTAGGGTGATTATGGCGCAAGCACGCTGGCTTGGCGTTAATTTGGTTATTTTTGTCAAAATCACCATTACACCGACCAAGACGGCGATTTGCAGCAGGACGGGGGTGGTGAGGGAAAATAGCCGGGGTAGATAGTACCAAGGCAAGGAACGACCGGGGATATTTTGACCGTCAAAGAGAACCGTATTATCCCAGATGTTATACTTCGACATGAGGGTTATCGCTTCGATAAACCAAGTAATCGGGTTTCTCCAAGCAGCAGGATAGACTATATAGGTGGTTATTGCCCAAAAAAGTATAATAACTGCGTATAGGGGCAGAAAACGCCAGAGAGTTTTGAGGATTGTTTTTAAATTCCATCGGGCCACCAGATGGGCGAAGATGAGATAAAAGAGGATAAAAAAGCCACCGATGCGAATTCCGGTGATTAAACCAGCGAGAATCCCGTAGAGGCAAGAATAAACGGTTAAACGGTTAAATCCTAGTTTAATAGTCTGATTTTCGGACTGAAAATATTTATCTAGTAATACGGAACCAGCGAAGGTTCCGAGGGTGAACATGGCTGCAAAGGGGATATCTTTGGGATTAAAGAAGCTATGACCCCAAAAAGCGGGAAATAGGGCTAAAATTAGCGCACCTAACCAAGCAGATTCGATTCCTGCTAAGATAGCGACGATTCCCACCACCGATAGATAGGCAATCAGGGAAAAAAGAAAGGTGACAACGTGCTTAACCCGGGTTATTTGCCAGATCCTCGATAGCCATTTATCCTTATCAGTGGGATTGGGAGGAAGATTGGGGGTAGCAGGGAAAAAATTTTCTTTGGTTTCGTAGATAAGTTGGGATATGTAGTTAAAATAAAAGCCGTAATGACGCGACATTTCTGATATGGGCTTGTTTTCTCGGATATATTCGAGATTATGATTGACCATATCCACTTCGATCGGTTCGTCCCAAGTGATACCATAGTTTCTGACCACCGATAAACCAATTATCGCCAGAACTAGGATAACCAATAGAATTTTTAGATAAGCTTGCTTGACCGAGATTAACCCTTTTCTGGACTTCATGGGCGATCGAGTCAGTATGGTGGGCAACTTTATCACCTTAGTATATCAAAATTTGGTCAACTCGCCTAAGGACGTTTTTGGGAGTTAAAAGTTTCCGTTTGTATTTGTTAGCCAAACATGGTATATCAAGTAAAAAGCTATCAGCTAAAAGTCCGACTCGTCCCAGAGCTACTAATTAGTCTAATGGCACAAAAACGGGTTAGTTTTCTCGTCAAATTCACCAGAATTATTGATTAAGTTATGACATTATTAAAACGGTTCTCCCTCACTCATCCCCTCCTCTGGGCAGTAGTTTATTTTATCGGACTAGGGATTTTATCAGTTATCTTAGGTCAAGATGTTAGCTGGGATTTACGCAATTATCATTTTTATAATCCCTATATGTTATTAACGGGACGTTTTAAGTATGATGTCCTCCCAGCACAGATACAAACTTTCTTTAATCCTTTGATGGATGTTCCTTTTTTTGTTGCTATCTATTACCTAAAACTACCTCCGGTGGTGGTTGGGTTTTTCTTGGGAGGATTTCACGGTTTAAATCAGTGGTTAGTTCATTTAATCACTTATCACTCCTTTGATAAGGTTTGCGAAAGATACAAGATAACTTTAAGCATAGCGGCAGCGATTACCAGTATTTTTGGCGCAGCCTATATTTCCGAATTAGGAACCAGTATCGGAGATAGTACCAGCAGTGTTTTTGTTTTGGCAGGATTATTTTTGATTATCGCTTGTCTTGGTCGTAATCAACCAGTTAAGCTTAAAACGATAATTTTCGCAGGATTGCTTTTAGGACTAGCAACGGGACTAAAATTGACCACGGCACTGTATAGTATCAGTTTAATCGTGGCGATTAGTTTTTTAACCAATACCATCAAAGAAAAGCTGCGTAATCTTCTGACTTTAATTCTCTCTATGGCTGTGGGTTTTTCCCTGACGATGGGTTATTGGATAATCCTGATGTGGACTAATTTTGCTAATCCCCTTTTTCCCTTTTTCAACAAAATTTTTCAATCTCCCTACATCGAAACAGATTTTAACCTGCAAGATACCCGGTTTTTACCGAAAGATGTTTGGCAATTTTTATTTTATCCCTTTTATTTTGTGCAGGAACAAACCCTAGTGGCTGAGGTAAAATTTAAAGAGACTCGTTTTGCCATTGCCTATCTTTTAATTGTCATTCTTCTGGGAGTGATTATTTATCAGTACACCTCTCGCCGTTCTCTAGAGCAAAAAAATAATTTAGTCCATGTACCCATTCTCGGATTTCTATTACCTTTTTATTGTAGTGCCTATCTGATCTGGTTAAAGGGTTTTTCTATCTATCGTTACTTGATCGTTCTAGAGTTAATCACACCAGTTGTAATTATCCTGATTATTGCCTATCTTTATCCTCATAAAAGGACAGTTTTTATAATCTCTATCGCTATTTTTGCCTTAATTGCCGCTACAGTCAAACCCTTAGACTGGTGGAGAATGGGATGGTCAGATAATTATTTTGGTATCGATAGTCAAGCATTAAAACCCTACGAAAATTCCACGATTGTTATGTGGGGAGATGAAGGAACGGGTTATCTAGTTCCCCATTTTCCCGCTTCGACTCGTTTTGTGCGATTGCGAGGAAATATGGGAGTTAGTGAGGGAACTTTAATGCGAAAAAATGCTGAAAAGTTTATCGCAGAAACCACCGTGGGTAATCTCTATATTCTGATGACTGACTTTAATAGCAAATCTCCAGAGCTAGGGAAGGATTTAGCTAAAGAAAATCTAGAGATTGACTTCCAAAATTGTCAACCCTTTTCCAGTAAAATTGAAAAGTATAATCTCTGTCCTCTCCAAAAAAAGTAATTAGTACGGAAAAGCTATTCTCTAACCATTATTAATTGCCAGTGACTCCTACCTTTTATCTGTAATGATTTATCTATTGACGGTTAACTACAATTGCGGGGCATTAATTAAGCGTTTAATCGCTTCCCTCAACGATAACTTATCTGCTACTCTCATCATTATTAACAATTCCACTGAAGATAAAAATATCCAATCTTTAGCAGCGCAAAGAGTCAAGATTATTGAAGCGGGAGAAAATTTAGGATTTGGGAAAGGATGTAATCTAGGACTTGATTGGATTTATCAACAAGACAAAGAAGCTATCGTTTGGTTAGTTAATCCCGATGCTTACTTATTACCGGACTCTCTGGAGAAAGCAAGCAAATTTTTTCAGCAATATCCCGAAGTTGCCATCGCTGGTACAGAAATTTACGAACCGGATGGTAAAATCTGGTTTGGTTGGGGAAAATTTAATGCTAAAATCGGCACAATTAACGTGGTAGAGGAATCCTTAGACTATGGAAATAAACCCTATCTTATTCCTGACTGGGTGACGGGATGCAGTTTATTAATTAATTTCTCTAATTTTTCCACTTGTCCCCATTTTGATCCCGATTACTTTCTCTACTACGAAGACTTTGATTTTTCCCGAAGATACGCAAATCAAGGCTATTTAGTCGTTGTTACCAATCAGATTAAAATTATTCATGAACCATCTTCTATCACCCGACGCTATGGTTATCTAAGACTAACTCATAATATCTATGGTTATCTTCTCAGTCTCGAAAAACATACGACTTTAACTATCCTTGTTTATCGCTTGCTGCGGATGAGTTTTATGTCTTTACTGCTCCTTCCCATTAAACCCAAATTCTCCTTAGCCAAGCTGCAAGGAATTCAACTCTATTGTCAAAGAATAAACCTCTTACATAATTTTTTTATGGTATAATGCAGCGTTTTTCTTTTTTCTCGATTTTTAGATGGAAGTGGAAAAAAGAATAAAATGTGATCTTAGGTCAGGAAATCATCTATACTTTTGCTATGTTTATTAGCAAAAGTATGGATTATCAAAACTTACCAGATGGACAATTCAAAAAGACGGATGCTTTTACCATCGGGAAACTTCCGTTTAAAAGGAAAAAAAGCTCTACTAAATCAAGCAGAGATACCGGTCGTAACGGTAATGGATGTAACGGAAACTCCCAGGGAACGCCACCAAAAGAAACAGAAAGATTTTTTGGGTAGTAAAAGAGGTTATCATACTTTAAAATCCCAATTAGTAGCTGATAAAAATACTGAACAGAAACGAGAAGATCCGCTATTTCTTTAAATGGTTTATTTCCACAACAGTCCCTGACAAAATCTACTCTTGCTGTTAATACTTCCTCATCTCACTTTTGCTCTTTGCGCCTAAAAACTTCCTTGTCCACTTTCCCTCCTTGTCCTCCTTGTCTTCTCTTCACAGGTTTGTAAAATACCTACACCTGTGAGTTCCCCGCACCCTTCTCCCTTCTCTCCCAATACTATCGGGACGGGGAAGAATTTATCGGGGGTAAAGAAGGAGAAATTTCGCCACCTCGATCGAATATTTCCAGATTCCATTGACCGAAACGATTACTTTCAAAAGCAATAAAACGACCGTTACCACTAATCGTCGGATGACGCACTTCTCCTAAGATATTTTCGGTGAGATTTTTTGCTTGCAGAGTTTGTCGATCATAAATATATATATCGGGTTTACCGGACTGTTCCGACACATAAACAATATAACGACCATCGGCACTAATATCTGGCTGATCTTGATAGGTTTTTGCTTGATTTAACCCCGGTAGGGGAACTAAACGATTAGCCACTCGATCTAATAAATAAATCGTTCGTTGACCCCTGCGATCAGAGGCAAAAACCAGATAACGACCATCGTAGTTAAAACGGGGATTATCTTCTGAGGAAGGGGTATTTAAAGTATTTCCTAAAAGCTGTTGGGGAGGGGTGACAAAACCCGCATCACTACATCCCCCCAGACTGATGATATTAACCGCAAGCAAAAGTCGAAGAAGTTTAGGAAACCTGATCATCGGTCAGCGCCGGGGAAGGAAGGATACAACAATTAATATCATCAAGACAAACTTTACCCCAATGCAATGCCCAACGCACCAATTCCACCCGATTATCGGTTTTTGTTTTCGTCAAGATATTACTAATATGATTATCAACGGTACGCTTACTAATCTCCAGCTTTTCCGAGATTTCTTGATTAGTTAAACCATTAGCCACTAAATCGAGTATTTCTAGCTCTCGATCGGATAATGAAGCGGCTGTTTGAAACTTCCCAGCAGACATGAGTATAATTCCTCTCGTATATGTACTTATCATTCTAGAAGAATTTTTTCCCCTAGGAATCGATAATCAGTAATCAGTGATCAGTAAACAGTAATCAGTGAAAAGACAGCACTGTTACTGCCATTTGATCATGCACACTTAATATAGATGGTTTGCGGCAAAAAGCTTTTCCTGGGAGTGGGGTATGGGGTTTGGGGTGTGGGGTTTTACCAGTTTTGAGGTAGTCAGTTACCTAATTTTCAGGGAAAAAGTCCAGGAATTTTCCCCCCGATCCCCGCAATGGCTGGCACTTTAAAATCTTTGTGGACAATGCGTTGAGAGGGATTGTTCCCCTCTCAGACTCAAAACTGATAACTGATAACTGATAACTGATAACTGACAAGGCTGGTAATATATAATAAAAAACGCTCCTTAGTTAGATATTGAGAAAAACATGGAAGTTATCCCCGCTATTGATATTCTCGATGGCAAATGTGTGCGACTTTATCAGGGAGATTACCAACAATCGCAGGTTTTTAATGATAATCCCGCAATAGTGGCGCGAGAATGGGTCAATCAGGGGGCAACCAGATTACATTTAGTCGATTTGGATGGAGCCAAAGAGGGTAAATCGGTTAATTTGTCAACTATTGAAACAATTCTTAATGATATTGCCATTCCCGTACAGGTGGGGGGTGGACTGCGGGATGTAGAAACGGTGAGTAATCTCCTAAAAATCGGGGTAGAAAAGGCGATTTTGGGGACAGTAGCCGTAGAAAAGCCAGAATTGGTCAGCGAACTTTGTCAAAGCTTTCCGGGGCAAATAATTGTTGGTATTGATGCTCGCGATGGTAAAGTAGCCACCAGGGGGTGGTTAGAAACTTCCTCAGTAGATGCGATCGCACTCGGTCAAGATATGGCAAAAAGAGGAGCCAGCACGATTATCTACACTGATATTCATCGAGATGGCACGCTTTCTGGCCCTAATATCGCCGCTTTGCGAGAATTAGCCGAATCTGTCGAGATTCCCGTGATCGCCTCCGGGGGTATTAGTTCCCTGACAGACTTACTGAGTTTATTGTCTTTGGAACCTTTGGGAGTAACGGGAGTAATCGTGGGCCGCGCTCTTTATACCGGTGCGGTTAACCTCTCGGAAGCGATTAGCGCGATCGGATCAGGCCGTTGGCAGGATCTACCCCCGAATTTTTTCGCCTAACGGACTTGTTTGAGAGTATCCACCTGTTTATTGAACATATCGGTAAATAGTCCCAAAACCGTGCGATTTTCATTGACTTTGATGTTGACACTCACAGACATCCCCGATTGCAGCGGCAGAGTAGATTTATCTTTCAAAACTAACTCTTGACTGCTCAAGCTTACCCGGACAGGGAACCGATAAAAACGGTGATTTTCGTCGGGAGGTAAAGCATCAGAACCGATCGAGATTACTTCTCCCTTAATATCGCCGTATTCACTGTAGGAAAAGGAATCAATGCGAATATCGGTCTTTTGTCCCACGCGCACAAAACCGATGTCTTGGTTAGTCACGTCCACCTCTGCCACTAAACAACCTTTAGCAGCATCTTTGATCTGGGTGGGACAGCCATCGGGAACAATTTTTAACAATGCTTCCGCTTGACTTGGTTGGGGAACAAACCCAGGCCGCGCCTTGAGATCAAAGACCACACCATCGATGGGGGCGGTAATTTTTTGATATTTAATCGTCTGTTGTGCTTGACTAATTTGACTATCTAACTCAGCAATGCGCTTGTTGTTATCAATGATAACGCGACTGATCTGACTATCGATTTCAGCAATACTTTTGTAATTATCCGCCATTTTATCACGCACATCTTTTTCCGTGATTACTGTGGTATTAATCAGCTTTTCTCGCGCTTGGGAGATCAATAGGGAATAACGCTTTTCTTCCTGTTCCAAACGGGAAATTTCGGCGATGCGGGTTTGTACTTCTTTCTCTTGTTTTTCTCGATCGATTTTGCCATTAGCCTCTTGCTGCTGTAATTCATTCTGGCGATCAGTTACCGATTGTTTTTGTTTATTAATCTGATAACGGGCGACCGCCCCTTCTTCTCCCAAGGGTTCAATATCCTTAAGAATATTACGCTCGATATCCAAGCCTTCTTGGCCTTGTTTCATCGAATTGGCATTACGAGTCTTAATTTCTTCTAAGACGAAGCGATCATTGATTAATTGGGAGCGGGCATCGGCCAACTGTACCCTGGTTTGGTCCAATTGTTTTGCTAATTGTTCCATTTCCAATCTAGCGGCCGCTTGTCGAGAATTGGCCTCCCGTCGGGCAGCCTCTAAACGGGCTAACTCTTCCCCTTGTAGAGCAGAGCTAGAGGCACCTTCATTGACCTGTGCTTGATAAAGTTGATTTTCTGCCACCAAAGCGGCACGATTACGGGCTAAATCGGCGATTTCACTCGGTAATTTTAATTGAGCGATCGAACTTTCCACTGCTGCCGGTGTCAGATCCTGCGCCATTAATAGACGATAGAATTGATTTTCCTTCTCAGCAGTGGCGCGAATTTTTTTCAAAGATTCTAACTGCACTTGCGAGGCACTGGAATCCATTAAAACCAGTACATCCCCTTTGTTAACTCGATCGCCATCTTTAACTTTAACGAACTGTACCACCCCATTCACCGGTGCTTGTACTTCTTGCACTTTGCCCTGGGGTTTAAGTTGTCCTTGGGCACCGACCACCTGCTCGATTTTGGCGAACACTGACCAAATTAAAGCGGCAGTGGTGACACTCATTAATGTCCAGATAATCGTCCGCGACCAAATGGGCGATTGTTTCAGAATCACCGATTGTTCCGGTGGGCTGAAAGTGGGTAAAGAAGGGGTAATACTTTTATTTTTCGTGGTAGTGGCCACGTTTTTACTTGCTTGGGTCAGTTCATCGCTTTTACCATTGCCCTTGCCGTTTTGACCGTTATTAGAATTGCTGTTCATGGGGATTCTCCTATATTTAGGGTTTGCTGAAAAAGTTTTTCGTGGGGGTAGGGTGTAGGGTGTGGGGAGAATAAATAAAACTAATCTTCTGACTCCTGATTACTGTCTCCTGACTCCTGTCTCCTGTCTCCTGACTAACTAGATTTGCGAATCCTGTTGTTTATAGAGAGTATAGTAAAGGCCTTTTTTGGCCATTAATTCCTCGTGGGTGCCTTCCTCCGCTATTGTGCCTTTATCCATCATGACAATAATATCGGCGGATTTGATCGAAGCTAAACGATGGGTAATAAAGAAGACCGTGTGGTCCTTGAAAACTTCCTTGAGATTCAGAAACACTTGCCGTTCGGTGTTATAGTCGAGGGCGCTGGTGGCCTCATCAAGAATGAGAATTTGCGGTCTTTGCAGGACGGAACGAGCGATCGCAACCCGTTGTCGTTGTCCCCCCGATAGGGATGCCCCCCGTTCACCGACGCGGGTATTATAGCCATTGGGCAGGGTCATAATAAATTCGTGGGCTGCGGCTGCTTTTGCTGCCGAGACAATTTCCTCCACAGTCGCATCGGGGTTAGTCAGGGCGATATTTTCCTGTACCGTACCGTCAAATAATAGGGTTTCTTGGGGAACCATGCCGATTTGACGACGCAGGGAATAGAGTTCCACTTTGTTGATATCATAGCCATCGATGAGAATCCGTCCCGATTCTGGTTCGTAGAGACGGGCTAATAGTTTAGTGATGGTACTTTTCCCAGCGCCACTTTCTCCCACCAAAGCGACAAAAGTGCCGGCGGGGAATTCTAAATTGATGTTGTATAGTTGCAGGGCACCGTGGGGATTGAAGCGGAAAGCGAGGTTTTCGTAGGTGACAGTGCCTTTAATTAAGGGCATGGGGATGTTTTGGCGATCGAGTTCCGCTTCTTGGGGAGTATCGACGATATCGGCTAATCTTTCCAGGGATAAGCCAGTTTCTTGGAAGTTTTGCCAGAGTTGGGTCAAACGCAGAATCGGCGAGGTAACGTAGGAAGAGATAATCCGGAAGGCAATTAATTGACCAAGAGTGAGTTGTCCGTCTAAAACTAAGGCTGCTCCCACCCACAGCACTAATAAACCCGATAATTGGTTAAAGAAGTGACTAAAGGAACCGGCCAAAGTTGAGGTCATTACCGTTTGAAAACCTTCGGCCACATAGCGTGCATAACGTTCTTGCCACTGCCAACGGGAACGCAATTCGATATTCTGTGCTTTTACTGTTTGGATTCCCGTCATCACCTCCACCAGATAGGATTGGGTTTCGGCGTTTCGTTCCGCTTTTGCTCGCAGTTGTCGCCGCACGATTGGTGCGAAAATAGCTGTGGACAGAACTAAAATCGGCACGACTCCCAGCGCCCAAACGGTTAGAATCGGGCTATAGATCAACATAACCACGATGTAGATAACCGAGAAAATGGCATCTAACACCACCGTTAGGGCTGTACCCGTTAAAAATTGCCGAATATTCTCTAATTCATTGATTCTTGTCGAAATTTCCCCCACAGGTCGCCGTTCAAAGTATTTCAGGGGTAAGCGCAGCAGGTGATCGATAATTTCTGAACCGAGGGTCATGTCGATGCGGTTAGTGGTATCGACAAACAGGGATGTCCTCAAAAAGGTTAAAATTCCCTCAAAAACGGCAATTACTAACAGGAAAACCCCGAGGGTATTCAGAGTTTCTGGGCTATTCTGCACGATCACTTTATCGATGATCACCTGAATCATCAAGGGATTGGCCAGGGCAAATAACTGCACGAAGAAAGAAGCAATAAAAACTTCTATTAAGACTCGTTTATGTTTCTTGACAGAAGGCCAAAACCATGATAGGCCAAAACGCTGTTGCTGGGTGTGTTTGGTGGGTTTAAGCAGAATTACTTCCCCTTTTTCGCCCCAAGATTCCAGAAATTCGCTGGTTTTGCGTTTAATTATCCCCCGTTCGGGAACGGCGATCGTGGTTTCCCGTTGATTGATTTCGTAGAGGATAACGATGCTGTCTTGCCAGCGAATTAGGGCAGGAGGGTTGATATTGGGCAAGGAAGTAGCAGGTAAAGGCACTAATTGACTATGGAGTCCCACTACCTCGGCCACAGCCCCACACAGGGGCAGGGAAAGGCTGCCAGTTCTTTGCAGTTGATCCCCTAGGATGCGTTGGATCACGTCCTTGCGAAAGGGGATATTAAAATATTTGCAGATCATCTGAAAACAGGCACTCACCGCCTCTAGTTCCGTTTTTCCCCTGAAAAAGGGATAGGATTTGCGGTTTTTCTGGAGAGTTTTGTCAAGGTCGATATCGCTGGTGATGTCGCTTATTTTTCCTTGAGGGATATCTAATACCTGGGTGGGTTTATTTCCCTTAATGACTTGGGTTTCCCAGATATCATCGGTTTTTGTTTCCGCAGCCGATTCGGCTGCAACTGTCAAGAACTTGCCCTGAGCTACGTCGAAGAATTCATCTAACTGATTGGAGAAAAGACCTAATAAACGGGTGTTAGTCGGATTATTTTGGGTAATGACTGTGCCGATAGGATAATTGTCGGTATTTTCGCTGACTAACCAGAGATAATCATCGTTAATCTGGTTGTAGGACACACAAGCTCTGTTTAAAAGAGCCTGTGCAATTTCTTTCAGGTCTCCCCCACCCCAGGCCTGTTGATTAAGATAGGAGCCTAGGGTCGCATAAACTTCAGCGATCGAGGTTTCTTTAAAGAAATATTGCTTAAATTCGGGGTAATTATTGATTAAAGACCAAAAATCCTCTTCTTTTAAGGTTAAACAGATCGTGACTTCCGAAGAAGCGATCACCGTTTCACAGGGGGTACCGCGCAGAAGACTCATCCACCCGAATAAATCCCCGGGCTGTAATTTAGCCAAAGTAACCGGCAGCGAATTGTTAACCCTAGCATCGTAACCCAAAAGTCTGGCCTCTCCCTCGTAGAGAAGAACGAGGTGAGAGGGTAAGCGATCGCACTTGAGTATGGCATTGCCCATCTCATAGCGAAAGGGTTGTAATTTCTGACCGAGGGAACGTCTAACATCTACGGGCAGGCGATCAAAGGGCTGTACAGTCTCCAGAAAGGCGGTAAAATCTAAAGTGGTATAACTCATTAGCTAGGCGAAAATTGACTAAGTTGACAAATAATTAAGCGAAAAGACTGGGTTTACCCAGTTTTGCAAGGAAATGCTATGTAATCGATCCCTGCTCGCTATTGACTGGGGTTGATTCGGGGATAGATTTCACTGTTTGCATTTGAGTCATTAACCATTGTTGGAATAAATCATTCCGTAAGCGTTGACGGGTGGGAGGGTCTAATTCACAGGATAAATATTTTTCTAACCGGACAATCACGACCCATTCTCCCACTTGCGTCGGTGGCCACAGTTGCCCCGGTTTACTTGCTTTGAGAATTTGCCCGATCTGGGGGTGGGGAGTGCTCAGTTCCACGGGTCCAAGCAGTCCTCCGGTTTCCGCTTCTGATCCTTGGGAGTATTTTTTGGCCAGTTCAGCGAAGCTATTTTCTCGATCCTGTATCCGGAAAAATAGTTCTTGGGCAATGCCGATATTTTTTGTCCGAATCAGGGAATAAACCACCTTATCCAATTGATTTTTGACTTGCAAGAAGTAGGATTCTACTTTGTTATCCCAAGTCTCCTGTTTAAATTTTTCTAATTTAATGTCCCGCAGAATTAGATATTCTAGTTGCTCGGAATCCATCCCGTTTTGTTGTAACCAAGATTTCATTTGCTCATCGTTGGCAATTTGATTATTTTGATAGAAACGGGAATAGGCCGCGTTTCTTTCTTCGGGATTGCAGGTGATATTGGCGATCGCTTGTTCGATAATTACTTCCCGGATTAACTGGGGTAACATACCATATTTTGCCAAAAGAGGCAATACCTCTGACTCGCTAATTTTTTGGTCGCCGATTTCAATAATTGAACTCATAATAAATACATTTTCCTCACAGAAATGTTTAAAACTATCAACTCTAGGAGCTTCTAAATTTTATTGAGGTGATTATACGCCAAAACAGCAATTTTAAGGCACCCCTCCCTATTCTAATTTGAGTTTTCCCCTTTGAAAGCCGAAAATTACAGAAATTAAAGGAATAAGTCGGTCATCCCGGCGGGGGTAGTGAGGGGAAGTAGTCGGGCCTATCGGCCTCCGCCCAACATCCTGCTCAGAAACCCCTAATCACACTTCTAATGTACTAGAATAGACCTCTTGCAGAAGTCGGGGAAGGGGGAAAGGGGAAATTTTAATCTTTAACCCGATAGTAAACCTCTTGCATAATCAAGGTCTGCTGAAAAAGTTTTTCGTGGGGACAGGGTGTGGGGTGTGGGAAGTGGGAAGTGGGGTGTGGGGTGTGGGGTGTGGGGAGAATAAATAAAATAATCTCCTATCTCCTGACTCCTATCTCCTGACTCCTATCTCCTGACGACCGGCTACTGACTCCACCAACAGACTTATTCAGCCAACGCTAAAAATCTGTAAATAGACCATTTAATTGATTATTATTCATTCTCAATTCTCCTGACTACTGACTACTGGCTACTGACTCCTAACCCTAACAACGATTTTTGATTTCTGCAAGAGGTCTAATATGCACACCTTTTCCTTTCATTTGCGGAAAATTTTTTGATTTATGCAAGGAATCTAATGATAGGATATAAGTCTAGCTGCCTTGGAGAGGTGGCAGAGTGGTTGATCGCGCTCGACTTGAAATCGAGTAACCAGCAATGGTTCGTGGGTTCAAATCCCACCCTCTCCGTACTCACCCAATCACATTTGGACTCCGGTTGCCCGATTGTTCTTAGAGAGGGGAAAATAAAATATACTAGGCTAAAAGGATAATATTGAGGCAGTAGCCCCCCGGCATGGTTTTTTGGAAGAGATTATTTAATAGCTCGGAAGTCACTGCATCACCTGACTATTCGGGAGACTTGGTAGAGGTTGCCCAGAATGACCTCGGACAGACGCGAGTATTTTTTAGTACCGATCGAGAGCTAGATCTATATGAGTTAGAAGAACTTTGTGACTCGGTAGGTTGGGCTCGTCGTCCTTTACGCAAAGTTAAAAAAGCGATCGAATGTAGTTTTTTAGTGGTGTCGATGTGGGAAGTGCGAGGTAATCGCCGTCGTTTAGTGGGTTTTGCTCGTGCCACTTCCGATCACGCTTTTAATGCTACAGTCTGGGATGTGGTTGTTCATCCTCACTATCAAAGTAAAGGCTTTGGTAAAGCATTAATGAAATTTATGATTAGGAAGTTGCGGGGTGAGGATATCAGTAATATAACTCTTTTCGCCGATCCGCAGGTGGTGGATTTCTATCGTCGTCTCGGTTTTGTTCTCGATCCTGAAGGTATCAAAGGTATGTTTTGGTATCCCGATTAAGAATGGGGATCTTAGGCTATACTAAAAGGGGAGTCTATTTCGGGATGTAGCGCAGCTTGGTAGCGCGCCTGCTTTGGGAGCAGGATGCCGCAGGTTCAAATCCTGTCATCCCGACTGGAGAGAAAATTCAGAAAATCCTAACTTTGTTCCCCTTCTGGTCAACAGGAAAGGCTGCCTTCTTTTATCTCAAATGTCGGGGGAAATTAGCTGGAAAATTAGGGAGTTGGGGGAGAGAAGGAGGAGGTTTTTGGGGAATAACAAGGGTTTTTCCTGCCACTCCTCCTTTTAAGATATCTACAGACGATTATTCTTCTTCGTAATCCTCCTCTAAATCTTCCTCATCTCCGTCCCCATCGATCTCTGACCAGCTGTCGCTGATGGGTTGGCGACTAAAGCGACTGCTGCCGCGGGAGGAGAGGAAAACCATTTCATCATCTTCTAAATCGACCACATCACCCTCAGCGTAGGCGCGAGCGGTTTGATCGTCAAGAATCATATCGCTATCCTCACTACTGTCGCCGAAACCGGGACGAGGGGGGAAACCGAGGCCGCCGGGAGGAGCGTAATAACCACGATTGTTGTTGTAGTTATATTCCTCCTCCGGGGGGGTGTAATCGCTGACCCCCGCCATGTTTTCGTGGGCATTGAAGCCAGTACCCGCCGGAATCAGACGACCGATAATCACGTTTTCCTTGAGACCGCGTAACCAGTCGGACTTGCCTTCGATCGCCGCTTCCGTGAGGACGCGGGTGGTTTCTTGGAAGGAGGCGGCACTGATAAAGCTATCGGTATTCAAGGAAGCCTTGGTGATTCCCAGTAGTACAGGCGTATATTTAGCTGCCGCCCCACCGGTGATTGACATGGCTTCATTTACCGTCTCCACCTGTCGCAATTCCAACAATTCCCCGGGTAACATACTGGTATCGCCACCGTCATCGATCCGCACCTTAGAAGTCATCTGACGCACGATCACTTCGATGTGTTTATCAGCAATATCGATCCCCTGGGATTGGTAAACCGACTGTACCTGATCAACGAGGAACATCTGGGTTTTTTCCAAGGCTTTTAAGGCCGCTTCGTAACTGCCCAAGCTATCCACATAATAATTAAAGAACACCTCTAAAATCTCGTGGGGATTAGCCTGACCATCGGTTAACGCCTGACCCACATCGATACGCTGATTATCGCTCACCAGGGGGTTTTGACTGCCTAAAAGCGGATATTCACTGATCGTGCCGTCATCCTCGACCACCTTAATATCGACGATCTCAGAATCTTGATACTCCACTTGACAAACTCCCGGTTTGCGTGCTAGTACACAAGCCTCCTTCGGTTTGCGTGCTTCGAGCAGTTCTTCGATTCTGGGTAAACCTTGAATGATATCCCCGGTTTTCGAGCGCTCAAACACCAACAGCACCAAATTATCGCCCCGTTGGACCAGATCTCCCTCATCGATGTGCAGAATCGCCCCCGCCGACACTCGGTAGGGTCGGGCCTTACGCAGACGGATTTCATAGCCGGTGGTGGTTTGGTCAATGGCCAGCACTTGACCGGAATTGGGGGCTAAAACTCCAGCGCCGATCTCGGTTTCGGCGATTACCAGATCCCCAGCTTTGACGGTGGGAGCAACAGCGAGCGGGAGAATAAACTCGTCACGGTCACTGACAATTAAAAGACGGCGTACCGGTTCGCTACCCTTGCGAATCCCGCGAATTTCTCCAGCTTCCTTACACTGAATCTCAGTCCGGGCCACCACTGCCCCCGGTGGAATTTCATCGCCATCTTGGACGAGAACGCGAGTCTGAATATTACCCCCTAAAGGATCATTATCACTATCCCGACGCAGCACCAGAGATTCGAGAATAACTAACTGTAAACGCTGACAATCCCTGTCCTCAATCGGTTCTAACTCGATATCGGCCGTCAGATGGGAGACTGATTCTGGTTCTTCGCTGGAAATTTCGAGGACTAATTGGGTGCTGATCAGTTGACAACCCTCGACGGATTTAACTCTTTCCCCGTCTTTAAAGAAAATGCGCTGCACCGATCGCAGTTCGATATGTCGTCCTCCTTCTTGGTTAGCGGAACCTTGGGTGGGAGAAGTGGATTGGTCTTCTACGGCGAACTCCTGTACTGGTCGCAGCAGTAATCCCAAACCCTCGTTAGTTTCCACCCATTCCGCTTGCCGTAACTCCTCGATCGTCACTTCGGGAGTCAACTGTGTCCCGGGGTAAATTAACTGTTCTTGGGCAATTCCGGAGGATTCCGGTTCGAGATCCATAAATAACAGCCCTGGTTTGACAATAATCTCCCGGAGGATGTCATTTTTCTGGATCACTTCCACCACACCGCTACAGTTACAGAAGATGTCTTTAACCACTTCTTCCCCTGCTTCCACATACTGCCCATCTTCCACCTGTAAGAGGGAAATATCTTTATTGACTTCGTGGGTTTCTTCGGGAATCCAGAGGATCGTGCCGCCTTTGGTGATTTCATAACCCTGTTTACGGCTGCCTTTGGCGACTTCGATATCGACGTATTTAATCATGCCGCCGGTGTGGGTTTGATAGCGATCATCGATTAACTCGGCGACAATGGCATGATTCTGTACTTTTGTCCCCGGAGTGGTTTTCAGTAGGAAGCTTTGACCATCTCCCGTATGAATAATAAACTGTTCCCGACCGGCACTACTTTCTACTTTTACTTCGGCCTGATCCAAAGACACGGAAGCGGTGACGATATCGATTTCCCGGCTATTGGGGGCTAAACGCACCAAACCGCCGTTAGTGGATACCAGCTTAGTTTCTGCTAAAACATCCCCCACTTGTACTTGATCGCCGTTACTGACCACAGGTTCGGCCCCGGTTGGCAAGTTATACACTTCTCCGGAGAGAATCCATAGTAATCCCCCCCGTTGGGCGATGCGGGTGGTATTGCCTTGGCGATCGGTTTTTTCCTCTGGGACTAATTGCGAGAATAGCACCTCGCCGGCTAAGTCACTGGTTACGTCTTTTGTGGCTTTTTCCGTGGATTTTTGGACTTTATCGGAGGTTATTTCCGCTAGTAACTGTTCCTCGCTTACCGTTGCCCCATCGGTGACAAATAGCAGTGATCCCGGAGTCAAAGAGTAGGTGACGGTTTCTTTAGTTTTATCCTTCGGTGTTAATTTAATTTCCCCTGGGGCCTCCACCTGATCCCGTTCGTCCCCGTGGCGAGTTCGCACGTTACGGATACTTAACCCCGGCAGAAAACGCACGCTTCCCTCGAAGGGACTCCGCACTTGCCGGGCCACTTCTCCGGTAAATACACCCCCGGTGTGGAAGGTACGCATGGTTAACTGAGTCCCCGGTTCCCCGATCGATTGGGCGGCAATAATTCCCACTGCTTCCCCCATATCCACCGGATGACCGTGGGCCAGACTCCAACCGTAACAGGTTTGGCAAACCGAGCGGGCCGCTTCACAGGTTAAGGGGCTGCGGACTTTGATTTTATCGACGAGTCGCCCTAGTTTTTCGGCGGTTTCGTCATCGATAATCTGGTTGCGGGTGGCGATCACTTCTCCATTGACCACCACATCTTCGGCCAGGGAACGACCTAATAGGCGATCGCTTAGGGGAATTAACACGCGATCGCCATCGGTCATGGCGGTTAATTCGATGTAACGATTGGTGCCACAATCGGCCTCGCGGACGATGACATCTTGGGACACATCGACGAGACGACGGGTCAGATAACCGGAATCTGCCGTCCGTAGGGCGGTATCAACTAAACCTTTGCGCGCCCCGTAGGAGGAAATAACGTATTCGGTAACGGTCAATCCTTCCCGGAAGTTAGTCTTAATCGGGAGGTCAATAATTTCCCCCTGGGGATTAGCCATTAATCCCCGCATTCCCACTAACTGACGCACTTGGCTCATATTACCCCGCGCTCCGGAGAAAGCCATCATATAGACGGAGTTGAGGGGATCGGTAACTTGGAAGTTGCGAATTACTTCATCTTTAAGCGATTCAGATGTACTATTCCAAGTATCGATTACTTTTTGGAAGCGTTCCACTTCGGTGATTTCCCCGCGCACATAACGCTGTTCGGTTTGCCGGATTTCCTGTTCGGCACTTTCGATCATTTGTCGTTTAGCCGGCGGTACGGTTAAATCATCCACACTAATGGAAACCCCTGCTTTGGTAGCGAAACGAAAACCGAGGTTTTTCAATTCATCGGCCATTTGTGAACAGCGCGCCGAACCGTAGTTTTGATAGGCCCAAGCGATCAGTTTTTTCAGTTTTCCTTTGTCAACAGTTTGGTTATAAAACATCTCGATCCGGGTAACAAGTAAACAGCTATTAGCTATCAGCATTCAGCATTCAGCTATCAGTTAGAAAAGGGAACAGGAAATAGGGAACGGGGAATAGGGAATAGGCAAATTTTTACTTTACTGTCCTTTTTTTTGCTTTTTCCTGGAAAATTCTCTCCTGTCTCCTGACTACTGACTCCTGACTTCTCACTGATTACTGATTACTGCTCACTGATAACTGAAATTACACTTCCGATTCTTCTTCCTCAAGGTCTTCTGTGGTTAAGGATTCGTAGGTGGGGCGAGAGGGGGCGCGACGACCGACATCGACCATCAAATCCACCTCCACATCGCGGGAAGTACCATCGGGGGCATTTTCCACCTTGTGAACGGCGATATCGAGGCCGAGGGATTGCAATTCTCGCATCAAAACCTTAAAGGATTCTGGCGTACCCGGGCGGGGAATCGGCTTGCCTTTTACGATCGCATTTAAAGCCTCATTCCGTCCTTGCATATCATCGGATTTTACCGTTAGCAATTCCTGCAAAGTATAGGCCGCCCCGTAGGCTTCTAGGGCCCAGACTTCCATTTCTCCGAAGCGCTGGCCTCCCTGTTGAGCTTTACCGCCCAAGGGTTGCTGAGTAACCAAGGAGTAGGGACCAGTAGAGCGGGCGTGAATTTTATCATCAACCAGGTGAACCAGTTTTAACATATAGGCCATACCGACGGTAACGGGACGGTCAAAGGGTTCGCCGGTGCGACCATCGTAAACCGTGACTTTGCCGGCGTGTTCTTCCTTGAACACCCAATCGCGATTGGGTTTTTTCGAGGCATTTTCTAGCAATCCGTGAACGGTTAAACGGCTGGCTTCTTCCCCGTACATTTCGTCAAAGGGAGTAATCTTAAAGCGCACGCCCAGATTTTCGCCGGCCCAACCCAGTAAACATTCAAACACCTGACCGACGTTCATGCGACTGGGAACCCCTAGGGGATTGAGAACGATATCGACGGGACGACCATCGGGGAGGTAGGGCATATCTTCTAGGGGCAGAATGCGAGAAATAATCCCTTTATTGCCGTGACGACCCGCCATTTTATCGCCCACTTGGATTTTGCGTTTTTGGGCAACGTAAACCCTTACCACCATATTGGCCCCAGGGGGTAATTCATCTCCCTGTTCGCGGGTAAATACGCGCACATCCACTACCCGGCCTTTTTCGCCGTTGGGAACGCGCAGGGAGTTATCGCGTACATCCCGGGCCTTTTCGCCGAAAATTGCCCGCAGTAGTTTTTCTTCGGGGGGTTGGTCTGATTCGCCTTTCGGGGTGACTTTCCCCACAAGGATATCGCTGGCTTCTACCCAGGCACCGATGCGAATAATGCCGCGTTCATCGAGGTTTCGCAGGGCATCTTCACCGACGTTGGGAATTTCCCTGGTGATTTCCTCTGGTCCTAGCTTAGTTTGACGGGCTTCGATTTCGTATTTTTCAATGTGGATGCTGGTGTAGGTGTCTTGTGCCACCAGTCTTTCACTGATTAAAATCGCATCTTCGTAGTTATAGCCTTCCCAGGGCATATAGGCGACGAGGATATTCTGTCCGAGGGCGATTTCTCCTCCTTCGGTGGCGGAACCATCGGCGAGGATCTGCCCCGGCACAACCTGTTCACCTTGATAGACTAAAGGACGCTGATTTAGGCAGGTATCTTGGTTAGAGCGTTGATATTTCTGAATTTCGTACTCGATCTCGCTCTTGCCAAAAATCTCTTTGTCTTCATCCGCCACTTTGATGCGAATCCGGTTAGCATCGACGTAGGAAACGACCCCATTAGTACGCGAAACGATGACCATGCCGGAGTCGCGAGCGGCCTGTGCTTCCAATCCGGTACCCACCAGGGGACGTTCGGGACGCAGCAGGGGAACCGCTTGTCGTTGCATATTAGAACCCATGAGGGCGCGGTTAGCGTCGTCGTGTTCGAGGAAGGGAATCAGGGAAGTGGCCACCGAGACAATTTGCACGGGAGAAACACAAACGTAGTCCACTTGTTCGGGGGAGGTGGTGGAGAATTCCTGGCGATAGCGCACGGGGATAGTTTCGCCCAGGATATAACCATTTTCATCGGTGGCCACGTCTCCCGGGGCGACTCTGAGATCGTCTTCTTCGTCGGCGGTGAGGTATTTAACGGGGAGATCATAGCGTACTCGGCCATTTTCCACCGCATAACAGGGGGTTTCAATAAAACCGTAGTCGTTGACGCGAGCGTAGGTGGCCAGGGAACCGATTAAACCGGCGTTGGGACCTTCTGGGGTTTCCACCGGACAAATGCGACCGTGGTGGGAGGGGTGGATGTCGCGCACGGCAAAACCGGCCCGTTCCCGGGTCAGACCGCCAGGTCCAAGGGCGGAAATGCGGCGTTTATGGGTCAATTCCGCTAGGGGGTTGGTTTGATCCATGAACTGGGAGAGTTGCGAGGAACCAAAGAATTCTTTAATCGCCGCTACTAGGGGTTTCGGGTTGACTAGGGAAGCGGGGGTGAGGTTTTGGGATTCGCTGACGGTCATCCGTTCCCGAATGATTCTTTCTAAGCGGTTTAAACCTACTCGCACTTGGTTTTGGAGCAGTTCACCCACGGAACGGACGCGACGGTTGCCGAGGTGGTCGATGTCGTCGGTGTTGCCGATGTCAAATTCGAGGTTAATTAGGTAGTCGATCGCCGATAAGATGTCGGTGGTGGTGAGAACGCGCTGGTTATCGGGGACGTTGAGGCGTAGTTTTTTGTTGAGTTTATAACGACCAACGCGACCGAGATCGTAGCGTTTATTGTCAAAAAAGCGCGATTCGAGTAGTTGTTGTCCGCCGGTGACGGTGGGGGGTTCCCCGGGGCGTAGTTTGCGGTACAGGTCGAGGAGTGCCTCTTCTTCGCTGGGATTGCCTTCTTTGTCGAGGGTTTTTTGGTAGAATTCGGGATGGCGTAGGGAGTCAAAGATTTCGTTATCGCTCAATCCGATCGCTTTCAGGAGAACTTGGGCGGATAATTTGCGGGTTTTGTCGATTCTGACCCAGACTAAGCCGTTTTTGTCGGTTTCAAATTTTAACCAAGCTCCTCGGTTGGGAATCAGGGAAGCGGAGTAGGTACGGCGACCGTTTTTGTCGATTTCGGCTTTGTAGTAAACACCGGGGGAACGGACGATCTGATTGACGATGACTCGTTCGGCCCCGTTAATGATAAAGGTTCCCCGTTCGGTCATCAGGGGTAAATCGCCGATAAACACTTCCTGTTCGATGTTTTCTCCCGTTTCTTTGTTGATTAGACGGGTAGGAACGTACATCTGAACGGAATAGGTGCTATCACGTCGTTTGGCTTCATCGACGTTGTATTTCGGTTCTTTGAGTCTGTAGTCCTGGCCGAGGAAATGTAGTTCTAATTTACCTGTATAGTCGCTGATGGGGGAAAAGCTGTTCAGTTCCTCGATTAGTCCTTCTTCCAAAAACCACCGAAAACTGGAGTGTTGGATTTCGATGAGGTCGGGTAAGAGGTTAAAGGTAAGATTGTTCATTATGGTTACAAGGGCTGATGACACGATAGCGACGGTCGGATATCAGTGAGCGGTGAGGGGATGGGTGATGGGGGAGTAGGGGAACACCGGAGAATAAATAAAAGCTTTCTCCTGACTCCTTTCTCCTGTCTAATAAACTATGTTTTTTAACTGGGGAGTTGAAATAATTTGCGGGCGTTGTGGGTGGTTTGTTCGGCTAGGGTTTCGACCGGATAGCCGCGCAGACGGGCGACGGTTTCGGCCACATGGAAGACGAAAGAGGGTTCACAAGGTTTACCGCGGTGGGGATTGGGTGAGAGAAAGGGGCAATCGGTTTCGATCAGTAGGCGATCGCTGGGGACAATTTGGGCGGCAGCTTGCACGGTTTTACTGTTTTTGAAGGTGACAATGCCGCTAAAGCTGATGTAAAAACCCAAATCTAAAAACCATTGAGTTTCTTCGGGGTTGCCAGTCCAGCAGTGCATCACGCCGCGAATTTTGCCCACTTGTTGCCGAAAGGCACTGATTTCCTCCCGCATTTCCTTAGCCGCATCTCGACAATGGATAATCACGGGTTTATCGAGACGATGGGCGATTTCCAATTGCGTCCAAAACACCCGTTTTTGCTGCTCTTGGTTATCCGCTTTATAGAAGTCTAACCCCATTTCCCCGATCGCCACGACGCGCCGATCAGATCGGGCTAGGGATTCGATCTGCTCGGCACTATTATCTCGCCATTTTTGGGCATCTAGGGGATGTAAACCGACGGCGAAGGAAATTTCCTCAAATTGATCAGCAATGGCTTTAATCGCCGCAAATTCCTCTGGTTCAACACAGGAGTGAACCAGATGAACGACTCCCACACTTCGCCAACGTTCGGAGATAGCGGGCAAGTCGGCTTGCAAAACGTCAAAGTTCAGATGAACGTGCGTATCTATTAATTGCATCGACCCCCGATCGCTTGTTGCGTCTGTCCTGATTACAGCTTACTTGTTCCTTAGGAAGCTTGGCTAACTTTTTGCAAAGCTTTGGCTAAACCGGCTTTTTTTCTAGCGCCGTTGTTCCGGTGCAAGACGTTGCGCTTGACGGCTTTATCGATTTTACTGTAAGCTTCCGATAGAGCTTGTTGGGCGCTTTCTAACCCTTCTGGGCTGGGGTTGGCTCCGTAGGCCGAGACAGCGACAAGACATTTTTTGATCAGGGTTCTTACGGCTGACTTGTACGCTTTGTTGCGTAGTCGATTTCTTTCGGAGATTTGGACTCGTTTGAGTGCAGACTTTGTATTAGCCACAGTCGTTTCTTGTTCTCAATACTGGTATGGTTGATCGGGACACAGACAAACCATCATAACAGATTTGTGCTATTTGTGGCAAGAGTTTTCCCGACAAGAAGAGATATTTTCAGGATTTGGACTCCACAGATGGGAAAGGATTAAGGGTTAAAGGGACTGCCAAACCTGAATTCAGGTTCAGGGAATCTTGTCAAGACTGTCCCGATAACTAATCGCCAAACTTGTCATGAGGGGCTAAAGTGTGCTATAAGCAGTCAGACCCTGCCCTGGTCTTTATTCTTCCCGATTAGGTAAATTACTGATGACTGAAGCTAAACGCGCCCTAATTACCGGCATCACCGGTCAAGATGGTTCCTATCTAAGCGAATTATTATTAGAAAAAGGCTATGAAGTCCACGGTATCATCCGTCGTACTTCAACTTT
>NZ_JAQMSY010000190.1:0-6163 GCF_028329095.1 Microcystis sp. CS-574 | reverse complement strand
GCTTTAATTTTTAGCGCTCTCTGATAAGCTGATTCTAGGGCCACTAAAGAGCGTCTCTCTACCCATTGATTAACTCGATTCCAAGGCACGGCTATAATCCTCGCTTTTCTGTCATCACAACTTATATTTATTCTACAAAAACTCTCAAATCTTCCCTAACCTGAGTCGATATAAGCAGCCACTTTGATTCTTTTCCAGTATGTAGCCATGATTCTTCTCTCCTAGTCTTGACAAAATTCCCTCAACTCGACAAGCTGATAAATTTATTAGAATTTACCTGCTGGTAAAAACATCTTTTGATTAAGTCATTAATCTTCTCGCTAGTGTTTTAATAGATTCGTCATAATCTAAGCCGCTGAGTAAGTCTCCTCCTGTACCTGAACGACCGATAAACTGAGGTTTGAGGAGAAAATTTTGGAGAAAATCTTGATTTTTTAAATCATCACAATAAACTTTTTCAAGAACATATCCTTCTCGATCATTGACTTTTTTGTAAGATTTTAGGAGATTTTCTTGAAAAAATCTGATGTTAGCTTTATAGAAAAATGTTTTAATTCGATAATCCACGTTCGCCCTACTAAATCCCTGTCCTGTTTTGAGATAGAATAAAGATTTTTGTAAAGAGCGATAGGTAATTCTTAAAGCTTCAGTTGGGCTAATATTTGGAGGATATTTGTATAATCTATCGGAGTATTCTTCTCGAATTTTACTTTGAACGAAAATATTATCATATTCTTGATGTAAATCGATAATTTCATTGCAATTTCTCAAAAAATATTGACCAGTAATTTTGTAAAAGCGATTTTGCTGATGCAAAACTTTACTATTTTTAAATGCGTATTCAATAATTTTTCCCTCTCCCCAGCCTTTGCCATATTTATAAGACTCATTATTACCTACAAATAATAAAATTTCTAAATGTTTATTAAAATTTTTAGCCATTTGAATAATTTCGCTGTAGTCGTAGTGATAGCCAGTATTTTCACAAAAAATAATTGGTGAAATATTAGAAAATTGAATCCAGGAAACTAAACTACATAAATACTGAAACAGTCGTTCTTCTGGATCGGACATTTTGACGTAAGGTGTCGCTCCCGGATTGATAGCGGCCGTCATTATCAAAGCATCTTTACTCAGTTTTTGAGGGATACTCATAGAATCTCATCCAGTAATTATTTCGATCACAAGTATCGTCTTTTTATCTAATTTTGTCAATCAGACAAATCTTTGTCGCAAAGGTGAAGTACGGATTAATCTTGGCTAATCAAGTATTTCAGAGGTAAAAACAAGCCTCATGTATCTGAGAAACGGCCGTAGTTATGGTGCTAATTTAGGATATATTTCAATGCTAAAAGTGAAAATAAATTCTCCTATTTGTGGCTGAATCGTAATTGAGGATACAAAAAATAAGATCAGCTATAGTGCTGGGATTGTTTGACCATTAAGTTAATTTGTTCCTCTATAAACAAACTATAAGCATTTCTAAAAACCTCTGGAGTGAATTTATTGGCCTGTTGCCGACAACTTTCTGGAGCAATTCTATCACCCTGATCCACAAAATATTTAACCGCTTCTACCAAAGATTGGGGATTTTGTTCCCCAAAAAGTAATCCTGTTCCCTGGGGAGGATTTTCCCGCAGATCCCGCACGGTTTCTAAAGCACCTCCAGCAGCAAATGCAATCACGGGAGTACCACAAGCTTGCGCTTCCACTAAAGCAATACCAAAATCTTCACAAGCAGCATAAATAAACGCTTTTGCTCTCGACATATATTCTGCTACCATTCGATCAGAAACCGCACCTAAAATCTGAATATTATCCCTGGCTAACTGTCGAATTAAAGCCATCTGGGGACCATCTCCAATAACCACTAGGGGTAATCCCAATTGATTAAACGCTTCCACAATTAAAGGGACTTTTTTATAACTAACCAAACGAGAGACTACTAAATAAAAATCTTCTTTTTTCTCTTGGTAGGGAAAACGCTCAATTTGTACGGGAGGATAAATAACTTTTGCCTCCCGTCGATAACAGCGCCAAATTCGTCTAGCGGTGTGGTGGGAATTAGCCAGAAAATAGTCCACACGATTAGCAGAAATCACATCCCACTGACGCAAACCATGCAAAAGATAACGGGTGAAAATACCAGGTAATCCCTGTCCTAACTTACTATTAGCCAGATAGTCAAAAGTTAAATCCCAAGCATAACGCATCGGAGTGTGACAATAACAAATGTGAACCTGATCCGGTCGTATTAAAACCCCTTTAGCTACACAATGGGAGGAGGATAAAATCACATCATAATCCTCTAAATTTAACTGCTCGATCGCCAAGGGAAGAAAAGGTAAGTATTTTTGTACGCCATTTCTCGCTTTCGGGAAATTTTGCAGAAAAGTTGTCCCGATCGAGCGACCATAGAGATAACTATCGGGATTAGTGGACTCAAAATCGATCAAAGCGTATAAATCCGCCTCTAGACATTGTAAAATCTCCCTAACCACTAATTCCGATCCCCCCGTCGCTTTTGGGGTTAACCACTCGTGAACCAGAGCGTACTTCATAGGATAATCAATAATCTCAGCCGTAATTATAGCAGTAAGGGATTAGCAGTTTAAGAGTTTACTTTCCGGCTTTCTCTTCGCCAAAATTACCGACACATATCCGATCACGGTAAAAAACCCTAGGAAGAAATTGTTAAATTTTTCAAGAAAAATTGCAAAGTTTAGTAAAAATTACTAGCCAGATCAGATGATCGAGTTCATAATGGGGATCAAGGAAAAAATAGGCTTAAACCGATTGGGATCAAGAAAAACTAGCTTTATATACAAAACATAACTAATTAATGAGGTTTGCTATGATCACCCTGCAACAAGTGCGCTGTCCTAATTGTGGAAATTTTGCCGAAAGACAGCATATTTTAGAACACCATCTCGTTAGCACCGCCTGTTCTCACTGTGATTATCTGTTAGTTAGTTGCAGTCTCACGGGAAATGTACTAGAGTGCTATGCACCCGGTATTGGTTTAAGAAATTAACACTGCCCCCTAGCCAGATCGAAAATGTCTTGTCAAAATTAGAGTGAGAAGACAAAATCAAGGAGCTAAGTAGCTATGGGGGGTAATTTCTTCAAGGGAGCGATCGCCCTGGGGGTAATAGCGGGGATTATGGGATTTACCAATCCCCCCCAAGAACTTTACAGCGAATACGCCGCCGAAAAACTTCTCGCTCATGCCGACAAAATCGCCTGCGAGAAAATCAGTCTCTGTGACTCGATCGATTCTTTACCGGTGGCAGCCAGAAATGTGATCAAAAATCAAATCTTAAAACCAGCGATCGAAACCTCTAGTCAACGGCAAAATCTAGGTGTGTTCAGTATTTACACCACAGAAGTACCGGGGGTAGCTAAAATTAGAACTATTGGCGCTTTTGGGCATTTCTTAACTTTCTCGGAGACTTAGGCTTTGATTAGTGCTGGTTTAACGGCTACCAGCTTAATAATGAGTTAAGATGATCATATTAACCCGCGATTTGAGCGATAGACTCCTTAAGAACACCGATTAATGCTGCCTAACCGTGTTTAATTTTCTGCCCATTCTCCGAAAAGCGATCGCCCGTTGGTGGTCCGAATTCACTCTCCAAACTAAATTAATGGCTGCGGCTACTTTAGCCGTTTCTTTGTTGATGAGTGGTTTAACCTTTTGGGCGGTTAACACGATCCAGCAGGATGTGCGTCTCAATGATACCCGTTTTGGCAGGGATTTAGGGCTGTTATTAGCCGCTAATGTCTCCCCCCTCATTGCTGAGGACAATTTAACCGATTTAGCCCGTTTTTCAGCCCGTTTTTATAGTAGTACCTCCAGTGTGCGTTATTTGATCTACGCTAACGAGGAGGGTGAAATATTTTTCGGTATTCCCTATTCTACCGCCGAAGTTAAAAATTCCCTGACGATCGAGCGTCGCATTCAATTACCGGAAAATTATGGCGAAAATGGGGAAACTCCTCTCATCCGTCAGCATAAAACCCCCGACGGCGAAGTAACCGATGTCTTTGTTCCCTTGAATCATGAAGGCAAATATTTGGGAGTATTGGCGATCGGGATCAATCCTAACGCTATTGTGGTGGCTTCTTCTAATCTAACCCGTGATGTTACTATTGCCGTTTTTGTCTCGATTTGGGCCATGGTGATTCTCGGAGCAGTTTTTAATGCTTTAACTATCACCAAACCAATCAAGGAGTTATTAGTCGGGGTCAAAAATATTGCAGCGGGAAATTTTAAGCAGCGCGTTGATTTACCCCTGGGAGGAGAGTTAGGGGAATTAATTCTCAGTTTTAATGAAATGGCGGAAAAGTTAGAACGATACGAGGAACAAAATATCGAAGAAATGACCGCCGAAAAAGCCAAACTAGATACGTTAATGTCCACTATTGCTGATGGAGCAATTCTCTTAGATACTAACTTTCAGTTATTATTGATTAATCCCGCAGCTCGGGAAATATTTGGCTGGGAAGATCGGGAAATTATCGGTCAAAATGTTCTACATCTTTTTCCTTCGGAGTTAACGGTTAGACTAACTAAACCTCTCTATCAAATTGCGGCGGGAGAAACCTTACAACCAGAAGAATCCGCTAATCAAAATCAGAAAAATGCTGTTATTTATCAGGAAAATAATAACTATTCCCCGGCGGAATTTAGATTGTCTTTAACTCACCCGAAAACCCAGACAATTCGCCTTTTGTTAACCCAGGTATTCGATCAGTATCGGGAGAATGTCCGAGGAATTGCCATGACGCTACAGGATATCACTAGAGAAACAGAATTAAATGAGGCAAAAAGTCAATTTATCAGCAATGTTTCCCATGAGTTAAGAACCCCTTTATTTAACATCAAATCTTTTATTGAAACCCTGACAGAATTTGGTGAGGATCTCAGCGATACAGAAAAAAGAGAGTTTTTAGAAACCGCTAACCATGAAACCGATCGCTTAACTCGTTTGGTTAATGATGTTCTCGATCTTTCTCGGTTAGAATCCTCGCGTAACTATAACTTAGATGCGCTCGATATCGGACAATTAATCGAACAAACCCTGAGGACTTATCAACTCAATGCTAGGGATAAAGGACTAGAATTAAGCTCGGACATTGAAGCCAATTTACTGCCAATTTTAGGTCATTATGATCTACTCTTACAGGTATTAACTAATCTAGTCGGTAACTCCCTAAAATTTACTCCTGCTGGCGGTAAAGTGGTGATTCGTGCCTATGAAATCAGCAAAGATAATCCCCAAGAAACTCTCAAAATTCGCGTGGAAGTATCCGATACTGGTATTGGCATCGATGCCGAGGATCAAATTGCTATATTTGATCGCTTCTATCGGGTAGAAAATCGCGTTCATACCCTAGAAGGGACGGGATTAGGATTATCGATCGTCAAAAATATTATCGAAAAACACTATAGTCAAATTCATTTGATTAGTGAAGTGGGAATTGGCACAACTTTCTGGTTCGATCTAGATTCATATCAAGGCTCGATCGCCAGCAAAAAAATTAACGACGTGAGTTTATAAAAGCCAAAGTAATACTGCCCAAAATCATGGTTAATAATAGCAATAATCCCTTATTTCTGAGACACCAATTTTTAAAAACCCTAGGAAGAGGGAGAGGAGGAATTTTTTCGGCTATTATTTGGCTATTTTTGTATAAAGTGCAGCTGGTAGCGTAGGGACGTTGGGGAAAATTACAGCTATCATCGCCATGATAAAGACAAGTCTCACATAAAAACTCGCCAGTGACAGCTTGATGTAGGGTCATGCCAGGATGACCATAAGCCTTTAAAATATTAGCACAGTAGGGACATTGTAAGGCTTGACTATCAACCTTGTGCTGACAACGAGGACAGGTAATCATGATCGCTAAATTTTCCCTTTGAGGATTGTCATTGCTAAGGTAGATCCCCCCGCCTATCGGCACCCCCCTTATCAAGGGTAGATCCCCCCGCCTATCGGCACCCCCCTTATCAAGGGGGCTGTCCTTTAGTCACATCTTTCTTAACACTTCAAACCTTTGTAGCACAAGGCTTTCAAGACTCGGTTAACAATTTGTAATATTCCTTGTTGACACCCTTACTGACAAAGAAAAAACTGAAATCAAGTCAGGATAAGGGTTG
>NZ_JAQMSY010000189.1:0-14980 GCF_028329095.1 Microcystis sp. CS-574 | reverse complement strand
TTCTCGGCTGGTGAGAGAGAGTCTATCTTTCTCTAAAAAAATGGAGAATCACCTTGGGGAACCCTTTGGTATTTTATCCATGACTACAATGCACAGCAAAGCAAAGGATTAAGCCGCCATCACTACTACCGAATCACCACCAAACTGGTTTCTCGCAAGGCTTTCAAAATAGCTTGACATAAAACCTGATTTAGGGGTTACAAAGGTGAGATGCTCCCGGTTTTAACCTTGTACAGGTTAGAGGGTTATGATTCTTTAACAAAGAGAATTGACCACAATCAGCACAGCATCTCCCAATTATTGTCTTTAGGTCGCTAAAATTTCGTTTATCGCCGTATTTCTCCTTTTTTCTTGAGAATGAAATAGCCCTACCCTTATTAAGGGGGGATAAAATTATGGGTGTATATCGTTAGCAAAGAGACAAACAAAGAGAGGCTATAGACTAATAAAAAATATGTCCCTTTTTGACAGAAAATATCTGGGAAGATTGCAACCAGCGAGACTCAAAAGAACTGAGATGAGTGGTGGTAATTAAGGTTTGAAAACGGTCTTCGATCGCATCTAATAATTGATTTTGTCGTTCGATATCTAATTCCGCTAAAACATCATCGAGGAGTAGTAGGGGAGGTTCCCCGATAATCTGCTCTAGTAACTGTAATTCCGCTAATTTCAAGGCTAAAACTAAGGTTCTTTGTTGTCCTTGGGAACCGTAGGATTTAGCGGGGTTTTGGTTAATTAAAAAATCCACTTCATCCCGGTGGGGACCGACTACCGATGTCCCTAGCTGTTTCTCGGCCAAACGACGGGTTTCAATTTTATCTAAAAAAGCTGTTTGTACCCCATTGACATCATCTTCTACCCAAGGCACATTGGGAATATATTGTAATTCTAGATATTCAGTTTTTCCGCTAATACTTTCGTGCCATTTTTGAGCTAAAGGAATTAATCTTTGCAGGACTCGCGCCCTTCTTCTCGTAACTCTTGAACCAGTTTCTGCTAATTGTAAATCCCAGAGTTTTAGTTGGGATAAATCCGCATAAACTTTTCCCTCTAATTCCTGTTTACGAATCTCTTTTAAAAGAGCGTTCCTTTGTCGTAAAACCTGGTTATATTGCTGTAAAATATGAACGTATAGGGGTTCTAATTGAATTAATAAAGTATCTAACCAATCTCGGCGAGCTTCCGGACCACCGCGCACTAAATCCAGATCGAGACTAGAAAATTGTACCGCATTAATCACGCCCAAAAAATCGAGATGACGGCGCAGGGGTTGACGGTCACGGATCACGGTGCGACGACCGGAAGAACGGAGAATTAAACTTAATTCTGATGCTCCATAAAGACGATTAACCCTAGCAAAAATTCTCGCCTCCGAGTCCGATTCTAGCACTAAATCCCGATCCTTGCTGACTCGATGGCTCTTGAGAGTGGCCAAAAGTTCGATCGCTTCTAGTAAATTGGATTTTCCCTGAGCATTATTGCCCAATAATATTGTTTTTTTGGACTCGAATTTTAGCAACTGTTCGGCATAATTTCTAAAACTGTGAAGGTGCAGGTGTTCGAGATACATTGCAAGTTGGGGGTTAAGTATTGGGGGTGGGAGAGTGGGGAGAAAACAACTGATCAGTGATCACTGATAACTGATAACTGATCACTGATAATGGCAGCGGCTGAGGGTTAAGTGAATTTGCTATAATTCTCCTTGACAATCAATATTTTATAGTAGCTTTTACCTTGAAGATTCCCTTTTTGCCTTTAAAACAGACTGAAAGTCTATCTAAACTCGCTTTGATTGCTATACTCGCTTTTGATGCTTCTGTGTCTCTCGCAGGACAATTTCCCGATGGCAGAGTATTTTTTGAGAGTTCTCCCACTCTGGTTAATTTCTTCGCTACTTTCCAATCCGTGCGTGCTTGGGGTGCAAAATACTATCTTACCATCGCTCTGCCGCCGTCTCTCGGGGCGCCCTTGGGCAAAGTAACTATACAACAGCAGCCTAATATTCAAACTATTGCTTTTCTTGTTGATCAAACTTTTGCTTTTCTTGGCGATCGCAATCAGCGAGGCGAAAAATTAACCCTAAAATCCACTACTTTTGACCCCAATACTCAGACGATTACGGTCATTTTTGATCCTCCTGTCCCCCCCGGTAATACCGTTTCCATCGGTCTGAAACCAGTACGAAATCCCGATTATGGTGGTGTCTATCAGTTTGGAATTACTGCTTATCCCCCCGGAGACAATTCTCCCGGATTAGCTCTAGGAGTCGGACGTTTAACAATTTACGATGCTGGCGATCGTTGGTAGGCCGTTCTGCGTCTAAAAACAGTAATCAGTGAGCAGTAAAAAGACAGTAGGAAACCTCAGTTCCCTGACTTCGTTGTTCATTTGAGTTCAGGGATTAAGCGTTTGCTTGACCCAAATTCGGAATTGTTTTAATGCCATGGCACTACCGATTTTTTGACTATTTTGTAGCGTTCCTGGAATTTTTTCTATTAGATTAAATTGAGGAAATAGTCGGCTTTGGCAAGATTCAACGTATTCTGATCCTTGCAAAACATTGATTTCCAGTCTCTCTCCATTATATCGCCACAATTCAGGAACACCCAATCGCTCATAATTATTAAATCGGGTTCGCTTAGTAATATCAATCTCAATTGCTAAATCGGGAGGGGGATCAATCGCCAAATCAAGGCGCGTTTTTCCCCGAATAGCATGACAATTTTCGATATAAAAAGACTCATCTGGTTCTATTCCTTGATCCATTTGCTGATTTTTAAAGGTTGTCGATCCAGCGGGTTCATAGTCTAACTCTAATTCATCTAGGAGAACTTTAACCAAATCCCCGATTAAAACTTTGGTGTTTTCATGAATAAAAAGAGGAGTCATTGCTTCTAAAGTTCCCTGACTATAAGATAGACGAATTGACCGTCGATCTCCCAATTCGTCAAGAATTGTTTCATAATCTTGCCAAGTGAGTGAAGTTAACAACAGGCGATCGCCTGGGGTAACAGTTAGTTGTTTTAATGCTAATAACATCAGAATTTGTCGCCTAAGTTCTTATGATTGGGCGGTTTAGTCAGTATTTAACTTTTTTCTACCTTAGACTATATATAGCAGTTTTCATCAGAATGAGGCATGGGCAAGGGGCTTAAACTCTTGGTTGGCAAAACTTGTCGATACCTCAGTAACCTGAAAAGCTCTATATGCAAACTGAAAACTCAAATCTGATCACTGATCAAGGAGAACTTCCCACCCGTCTGAATTTTAGAAAAATTTAACTTTATTCAATCCATGAACATCTGTTCAGATGTTATACTAAAGTCAGTAAAGAAGTTCCGAGGTAGTAACCATGATCGCTGTCACCACCATGAAATGTGCTTGTGAATCCTGTACGTGTCAAGTATCGATCGCCGATGCCATCAAAGAAAACGATAAATACTACTGTTCCCAAGCTTGTGCCGATGGTCACGTTAAAGGGAAAGGCTGTGGACACCAGAGTTGTATTTGCGGTTAAATTTAGTTATTGGGGAGAAGGGGACAAGTATCGGCATGGAAGATTCGATCGATACCTCCCTTTCTCAACTTTCCCTTAATAACCGATCAGGAAAAAATATGGCCCTAGAGAAAATAGCACCGGTTTGTGGGGAATCCCATCACCAAGAGGCGAAATTCCAGCACTTGCAGGGATTAGAAATCGAAAAAGCCCAAAAAATGGCCGAATTTTTCAGCCTTTTGGGGGATGCCAACCGCCTAAGAATTCTATCGCTTTTAGCCAAACGAGAATTATGTGTTTGTGACTTAGCCGACGACTTAGGGATGAGTGAATCGGCCGTATCGCACCAGTTAAGAACCCTAAGAGCCTTAAGATTAGTTAAATACCAAAAACAGGGACGGAGAGTCTTTTATCGTCTTGCCGATCATCATGTTCTTGACCTTTATTACGCGGTCTCGGAACATTTAGAAGAGCCAGCGGACGAGGATTAAAACAGTCCCAAAGCGGGTAAAACAAACTGTAGGAGCAGAGAACCAATCCCCTGCACCATTTGGTCTAATTGAGCGTTGCCACCACCTTGTTCTCGCGGTTTTAGGGCGATTTCCATGCCTTTAATAAAATTCTCTGCCGCTTCGTAACCGGGGGTATTGCCTTGTCGTTCAAAGAGAGTCGAAGCCATTTGAGCGTCCTGGGCCGCTAGAGCATTTTGTCCCAGACGATAGTGAGCCATGGCCCGGGCCAGATAAGCTGGAGCATATTCCGAGTTAATTGTCAAGGCTTTATTAAAATTTTCTATAGCGGCGCTGGTGCGTCCCTGTTTTCCTTCCACCATCCCTAGACCGTAGAATAGTTCAGGAGTACCTGCACTACTGGGAATTCCCACCGCACCCTGCACGTATGCAGTGTCTAGTTTGGTGTTGTCAAGGTTAGCATTATTGAGATAAGCGCCTCTTAAATCCGCACCCGTCAAGATTGCCCCGCTTAAGTTCGCTCCAGTCAGATTAGCACCAAAGAAAGAAGCACCAGTTAAATTAGCACCACTCAGATCCGCTCCACTTAAATTAGCTTGACTAAGATTAGCACCGACGAGATTGGCCCCATTTAATTTTGCCCCGACTAGATTCGATTGCACTAACCCCGAACCGCTCAGATCGCATTGGGGACATTTTCGGGTGGATAATAATTGCTGTAGGTGGTTTAAATCTTCCCCATAACCAACTAGGGAGAAGTTCAGGGGAAGACTGAGGAGGAGGGTGAGGGCGATCGATTTGTACATAGTTTAAAAATAAATCTATTTATTATTACTGATAATAACCATGCGATCGGGGCTAATCGCTGAACTAGATTCTGCTTGAGAAATCAGCCCTTGTCCACTAAAATAGGAGATTAGAGGCTCTTAAGGTCAGAAGAAGCGACAAAATCGAGATTTGTTACCTTTTCAACAGCAGGTTTTTTAGAGGAATTTCCCTATTTTATAATGACTACTCTACACGGTAATTGGCTGATTGGTTCGCAGGATAGTGTTTTTTTTCTTTGGGGTGAACAGTGGCAAGGGAAGGAATTAAGTGAAACAAAGGAAAATCATCCTTTTTGTCTAGAATCTGGGGCATTAGCCCAATTTATCCAGAAATTTTCTCCTCAGCTTGACTGCTATTCTCCAGAATCAATCAAGCTCAGTTTGCCTAGTTATTCCCCCCCAAGGAAAAAATATTTTTTACCGCTGCTGTCGGGGCAAATTCTCGAACCCACAGCTAAATCCTTGTCTTGGCAACCATGGCAGGTATCGGGATTAACTTTTTCTGCGGGGATGATAATACAGTTATGGGAGAAATTACCCCTAGCTAAGGCCGAATTTATCGGCAATGATCTACGATTTTGGCTGTATTTGCACCGTTGGAGTTTAGATTTATTAGCAAGAGGGAAATTTTTAGCGGGAATAAATCAGGGTGAAAGTTGCTGGTATCCCCTGCTAGATAGTACCATCGATCGCACTCGTTTAGCTAAGTTTATCCAAACCATCCCCCCGGTTTGTCTTGCCTATCAAGAAAATAGCGAACCACAAACAATTATTCTCGATTGCTTAAAAAATATTGTCGATGCTCGTTTGCGACAAAAAATAGATAGTAGTGTTAATATTTCCCCCTCATTGATGGTGAAAACTTGGCTACAATCTTTAAGCGGTGATCATCATGACATTGCTTTAGAAGCCAAGAATTTACAGCGTCTAGAAAATGCTTATAATAACTGGGTGTTTCCTATCCAAGAAAGTTTAGTTAATGGCAATAATCGCCAATTAATCGAGAATCAATACCGTGTCTGTTTATCTTTACAACCTCCCAGATTAGGGACAGCGTGGAAACTAACCTATTATTTACAAGCGTTAGATGATCCCGAATTTCTCATTAGTGCCAAGTTGATTTGGTTAGAGGGGAAAGAAAGTTATCATAGTTATCAAAGAGTTGTCAATAATCCCCAGGAAATTCTCTTAAAAGGATTAGGATTAGCATCGCGATTGTACGAACCGATTAGAATTAGTTTAGAGCAAAGACACCCGGAGGAATGTTCTCTTGATTCGATCGAAGTTTATCAGTTTATTCGCTCGATCGCTTGGCAATTGCAAGATCAGGGATTAGGGGTAATTTTACCAACGGGGTTAACTGCTGGTAGTAATGAACAAAGATTAGGAATTAAGATTGCTGCCAGTGTAACTCCCAAAAAAGGAGAAAGATTAAGTTTAACCAGTTTATTAAACTTTCAGCTTAAATTAGTGGTAGGGGAACAGGAAATATCGAAAAAAGATTTTGATAAGTTATTAGAGAAAAAATCGCCAGTGGTGGAAGTGGGGGGCAAATGGTTAATCCTACAACCTACGGATGTTAAAGCAGCTCAGGCAATTTTAAATAATACCATTACTCCCCTTAATCTCTCGGTGGAGGATGCTCTGCGCTTGAGTTCAGGAGATAATAATCTAATTGCTAAACTGCCGGTAGTTAATTTTCAAGCGGAGGGAGCATTAAAGGAATTAATTGATAATTTAAATAACAATCAAGGGATTCAATTAATCAAACCCCCGCGGGAATTTCGGGGGGAATTACGTCCCTATCAAATCAAGGGAGTTAGTTGGTTAGCTTTCCTAGAAAAGTGGGGTTTAGGTGCTTGTTTAGCCGATGATATGGGGTTAGGAAAAACCCCGCAATTAATCGCTTTTTTACTAGCATTAAAAGAAGAGGATATGTTAGTTAATCCCGTGTTAGTGGTGGCTCCCACTTCTGTGGTTAATAACTGGGAACATGAGTTAAGAAAATTTGCTCCCACCCTGGCTGTTTTTGTGCATCATGGCGAAAAAAGATTAAAAGGTCAAGCTTTTGCTCAAGAGGTAAAAAATAAATCGGTTGTTATTACCAGTTATCCTTTAATCTATCGCGATCTGTCCACTTTGGAAGCAGTACAATGGCAAGGTTTAGTTTTAGATGAAGCTCAAAATATTAAAAATTCTACGGCTAAACAATCCCAAGCAGTGCGAAAAATACCCGCAGGATTTCGGATTGCCTTAACGGGAACTCCCGTAGAAAATCGCCTGACAGAATTGTGGTCAATTTTGGATTTTCTCAATCCCAATTTTTTAGGAACTCAAGCCTTTTTTCAGCGTCGTTTTGCCCTTCCCATTGAAAAATACGGCGATCAAGAATCCCTGCATAATTTACGTTCCCTTGTCCGTCCTTTTATTTTACGGAGATTAAAAACCGATAAAACTATTATCGAAGATTTACCAGAAAAACAGGAAATGAATATTTTTTGTGGTTTATCGAAAGAACAGGGACAACTTTATCAACAATTAGTCGAGAAAACCCTCCAGAAAATTGAAGAAACTCAAGGAATTCAGAAACATGGATTAATTTTAACCTTGCTAATGCAACTAAAACAAATTTGTAATCATCCCGGCCATTTTTTGAAAGAAAATAGTTTAGAAACCAGTCAAAGATCGGGAAAATTATTACGCTTAGAAGCCATGGTAGAGGAAGTGATAGCAGAAGGCGATCGAGCTTTAATTTTTACACAATTTGCCGAGTGGGGAAAACTCCTACAAACCCATCTCCAGAAAAAATTAGCCGAGGAAATATTATTTCTCTCCGGTTCTACCAAAACAAAAGATCGGGTAGAAATGATCGAGCGCTTTCAAAATGATCCCCAAGGACCAAAGATTTTTATTCTCTCCCTGAAAGCGGGGGGAACAGGATTAAATTTAACCCGCGCTAATCACGTTTTTCATATCGATCGTTGGTGGAATCCGGCCGTAGAAAATCAGGCCACTGATCGCGCTTTCCGCATCGGACAAAAACGTAATGTTCAGGTACATAAATTCATCTGTACGGGAACCCTAGAGGAACGCATTAATGAGATGATCGAAAGCAAGAAACAATTAGCGGAACAAACCGTAGATGCTGGGGAAAATTGGTTAACCGAATTAGATACCGATCGCCTACGAGATTTATTATTATTAGATCGATCGGCAATTATTGATGAAGAAGAAATTGATTAGAAGCGAACCACCTGATAAACCGTGGAACCATTCTCAAACAGAGGCCGATAGTAAATACCGCTGCAATTGTAATAAAGCGTATTGTCAGCCGTAATTGTGGTGCAGCCGTCTGGGATATAGGTGACAATTGCGCCGATTGGCGGGGCCACCACCGTGTAGGAACTGCCGCTAGGTTGAAGATAGATGCCGTCCGAGTAAATGTAGGAAGTAGAACCCACATAGACGGTATTGTAGTAGGGGGGGAGAGTAGCGATCGCTGAACCGATGACTAGGCCAGTGGTTAACCCTACCCAACCCCAACCCGGGGGGACGTAATAACCGCCACCGTACCAACCGCCACCACGCCAGTAACCGTTGCGATTATCGTCAATAAAGTTCTGACGGTTCTGTTGGCGATCGCTAACCTGCTGCTGCCGTTCCCCCTGTCTTTCGGTGCGTTCCCCTTGACGGGTATCGGTTCTTTCGGTGCGTTCGTTCTGCCGTTCCCCCTGTCTTTCGCTACGTTCCCCTTGACGGTTTTGTTGACTGGTTTGCCGTTCCCCCTGTCTTTCCGTGCGTTCCCCTTGACGAGTTTGTTGATTAGTTTGTCTTTCCCCCTGTCTTTCCGTGCGTTCCCCTTGGCGGTTTTGTTGACTGGTTTGCCGTTCCCCCTGTCTTCCAGAAAAATCTCTAGAGGTTTGGGAACGATTACTAAAATTCCCTCGGTTTTGCAGATTACTACTGCGGTTAACCCGTGGGGAAGCTCCACCACCGCCACCGCTACGACCACCGCCACCGCCACCGCGAGCGTCCACATAATCCGTGATCAGTAAACTTGTACCCAAAAGGAGGGCGGCAAGAACACATAAGTTTTGACATAAAGATCTTTTCATGGCCCGGACTCCTTGATTTTTTTATTCGCCTTGGCTGCTTATCTTCCCAGATTATTTTCTGCAAGCGTTCGACGGTTTCTGGTGCAAAAAAAACGCTCTCCTGTTTCTACACGAACTCTGGCGGGAACATTTTCTATGATAAATCTGGGTTGGGTTCATAATTAATATCGCTCTTCTGGGACTTTTGAGAATGTCCCTGTCAGAACAGAATCGGCTTAATTCTTCTGAGAACATCCTGGAGCAACCGTTCTGGACACTTGCCGATAAAGCTCGCTTTTCTCCCTCGGAAGTCCAACGATCGCAGCTGATCTACCATGATAACTCCTGTCACTGCCTCTCCATCTGGAATCTTGACGTAGAAAGGGTTCTGGCGTTGCGTATTGCTCACCGGACAGACAAAGGCAAAACCAATCTTGCGATTAAAATCAATATGGCTTACCACCAGTGCTGGACGATTACCCATTTGCTCATGCCCAATTTGTGGGTCGAAGCTCAACCGCAGGAAATCTCCACGTTCTGGAATGTATGTCACCAAATCTCCTCTCCCATTGGCCGTCCCCAATCCACTTCCGGCTCCGGTGATTCAACAACCTCAGCCAGTAGTTCTTCTAGGCTTAACTCAGGCAAGGCTTGAATTAGCTCAATTACTAGCTTTCCGTTTTCCACAGAACATTCAACAACGTCATTGGGATTGAGGTTTAGTGCTTCCACCGCGTACTTGGGAATCCGAATCGCTAAAGAATTACCCCAGCGTCGAATCTGCGACTTCATGATCCCACCTCGAATTCGTTAGATATTCAAAGTATATCAAAACGCTGATTTAGGGGAATACCGACAAGCGATCGCATTTTATGAACGGGGTTTACTGCTGGGATTGATTATCCCTAGGGGGTAGAAGTTCGATAGGGATCGACTCTGATCCCGGTTGGAAAGTGAAAGTATCGGCGGGTGTACTGGGATTAAAATTCCAATCGGATAATATTGCCGTGTACTGGGGTGAACCGGGTAGAGTTTTATAGGTGATAATCGCTTTCCTCATTAGGGGGGTGGCATCCTGCGTGACCCAGATTTGATAGTCGCGATCGCTGCCGATCAGCAGCAGGTGATACATCGGTTCGCGGTTGACCATGTCGTTGCCGATAAAAATAATTTGCTTGACATCGGCCATTAGATCTGCACAGGGATCGTTCGCTGCCAGATTTGACATGGGAATGCTGATCCCGTACTTTTGCTCTACTTGGTCCAAGACTTCATCCAGAGTATTCGGTGCTGGTTTCGTGACGTATAGATCCCGTTCCAGATCCGCAAGGGTGAAGGTTTTACCATCGTAAAAAAAGCGGGTAACTCGTTCATCCCCAGTGTAGTCCGAGCGCAGGCGATTGGGTTTCTCTACCCAGATGTTTTGATAGGCACTGTACTGAACTTTCGCCCCAGAGTCGAGTACATCGTCATAGGTGACATCCATATTGACGGTGAACGCTCGCTGTTTGGTTAAATTAGCACAGAGTTGCTCGATCACTTGTTCCGCCGTTTTTGGGCGGATTTCCTGGGCCAGAGTGGGGATTTCCGCCAAGACTGCCGCAGCAGTGACCCAAGGCAAAAGCAAAGAAAGAATCGGGATAAAGCGACGCATAATCATCTAATATTCCCCCAGGGCGATGGATTGTTTTGGTTAACGACCATTGTGTAAACTGACTAAACGAGCGATAAAAACGGCGGGATAGAGAACTCCAGTCATTCCTTCTAAATTGGCTAGAACTCTAGCGATTTTACTGGTAGGAACTATATCACCGTAGCCAACCGTAGCCAGGGTAGTAAAGCTGAAATGAAGTAGATCCGCCTGGTTGACGGTTTTAGCGGCGGAGCTAAAGGAATCGGGTTCAAAAATCTGGACGATATTATAAGCGGATGCCCAGAAAAATCCCAAGAGAAAATAGACACAAATTCCCCCTTTGATGATATCAGATGTGACCTGTTCGGCGAGAATTAATTCTAGTAAAATCGAGTACACACATAAACTAACAAAAGCTAGAGAAATTAATGTACTAGATAGCTCGAACCAACGGTTGAAATCGCTATAAATAGGGATAATCGTGCTGAATGCTCGCAGGAGGAGGGCAATCAAAAACAGACCGATATTATATCTTAAAGCCAATTTACTGCGATCGATCTGATAAACAGCGATGATCAGAGAGAGGGAGAAGAAAAAGAAAATCAGCCAATCTCCCAGGGGTAGATATACTAAAAACGGGTAAATAATGTAGAGCGAGAGCAGATTTGCCAGCAGCCGATTGTATTTATTTTCTGTTGCCCGCATCAATTGACGGAATTTCATAGCAGCGAACCTTTAATTGGCTTAACCATATACCAAGTCTCGTTTTGAGGAATTTTCTCTCTATTCTAACTCTCCTCCTCTGACAGAAGATAAATAAGTTAGATCGTAGCGTTCAGATTTTAGCATAGAGTACAAGTAAACCGTGTTAAGCTGTCGATCTAACAACAAAGCTTAACAGCTGCAATGGAGCGCAGCAGAATTGCCATCCAGTGCAGCACATTAGAATTCTTGCAAATTAATTATATGTTATAGGATTCGGTTAACTAATTTTCCCAAAAAAAATAGTTAATTAATATATTTGTTCTGAATGAAAACCAGAAGTTTAACTTTTAACTCAAAATTCTTTAGATATGCTTGAATTTGGTTGTCAAAACCTCTTTATTTAAGCAGCACAAACTCTCTCAATTTTTATAATTGAGAATAAATTCTCCTGACTAATTACAATTCTCCTTCACTGGATTAATGTTTGGCAACTTTTAATAAGCTGCTACACCTATCCCTAACTCATAGTTATAAATAGCTGGTTATAATTAAATTAAAAATGGATTTTAGGTTCGATCCCCCCTGCCCCCCTTGATAAGGGGGGTGCCGATAGGCGGGGGGATCCCCTTTGATAAGGGGGGCATCTGATAATTTTTAACGCCTACCTACTTAAATAGCCGCCAACAGATTAACTTTTAAACTATATCTTCGACGACGATCCTGATATTTACAGGATCGGCTAGATATCAGGAGAGGCAAGAGGCAAAAGGGGGAATAAATAATCAGTTTTTAATAACCGAATTTAGTATTAGTATATATGTATGTGGTAAGTTGAGGAATAAAAAAACTTGAGGAAATTTTTCCTCTGGCGGGATGTTACTAGACTAACCGCCCAAGGGAAAAAATAGGATTCTTTTCGGACATTTTTGGCTTTTACGGTAAACTCAGAGGGGGAATATATCCCCTATCTGGTTTTAATCTGAACTGAGGTTAACCACAGCTAATTCTAATGTTTGCCCTTCCTTTTCTAGCTCCTTTTTGCTAAAACTTAACACCTCATCCAGACAATCAATTACCACCGTATCCCCTTCCATAAAAGCTTGTTCGAGAATTTTTGTGGCTAAAGGATTCTCTAACTCCCGTTGGATAGCACGTTTTAAAGGTCGCGCACCGTAGGTGGGATCGTAACCAACAGTAACAATATGATTTTCTGCGGCCGTAGTTAATTCTAGATTGATTTTTTGTTCTCCTAATAATCTTTCCAGACGCTGTAATTGCAGACGAACAATATAACGCAATTCTTCTTTTTTCAGGGTATGGAAAATAATTAAATCGTCGATACGATTCAAAAATTCGGGACGAAAATGACTCCGCAAAGCTGTTAAAACCCGTTTCCGCATCTCCTCATAATCGGCATCTTCGGAAACATTTAAAATATGGTCACTGCCAATATTACTGGTCATGACGATAATCGTATTCCGAAAATCCACCACTCGCCCCTGAGAGTCGGTAATGCGCCCATCGTCAAGCACTTGTAATAAAATGTTAAAAACATCCCGATGGGCCTTCTCCACTTCATCCAATAAAACCACAGAATAGGGACGACGACGCACCGCTTCCGATAGTTGTCCCCCTTCCTCGTAACCCACATAACCCGGAGGAGCGCCGATTAACCGCGAAACCGCGTGTTTTTCCATGTATTCCGACATATCGATGCGAACCATGGCTTCCTCGGAGTCGAACAGTAACCCGGCCAAGGCCCGCGCTAACTCGGTTTTACCCACTCCTGTGGGTCCCATAAATAGGAATGAACCAATCGGACGGGAGGGATCTTTCATTCCTGCGCGTGCGCGTCGAATCGCCGCTGCTACTGCCGTGACCGCTTCATTTTGTCCGACAACTTTTTTCTGTAAATGAGACTCTAATTCTAATAATTTTTGTCGTTCCGATTCCATTAAACGATTGACGGGAATTCCTGTCCACCGGGCAACTATTTCGGCGATATCAGCATCAGTTACCTGTTGTCTTAACAGGGTAGAACCTGCCGCTTGAATAGTTTCTATTTCTTTTTCTTTTACTTCTAATTCCCCCTGTAAAATCTCTAGTTTGCCATACTTTAATTGGGCCGCTTTATTGAGATCATAAGCTCGTTCCGCCTGTTCCACCTGTAGGCGCAATTGTTCTTCTTCCTCTCGTAATAATTTAATTTCCTCGGCGATATGTTTTTCCGTTTGCCATTGATCAGCGAGAGGCTTTTGTTTATTTTCTAATTCCTCAATTTCTTCGATAATTCTTTCTAAACGCTCTTGAAAAGCTCGATCCTTTTTCTCCTCTTTTTCTAAGGAGAATTTTTCCATCCGTAACTGCATTAAGCGACGATCTATCATTTCCAAATCGGCGGGTTTAGTGGTACTTTCTACCTCTAATTTTGCCGCCGCTTCATCGACTAAATCGATCGCTTTATCCGGTAAAAAACGATCGCTAATATAACGATGGGATAAGGTAGCTGCTGCCACTAGGGCCGAATCGGTAATTGTCACCCCATGATGCACCTCATAACGTTCTTTTAAACCCCGGAGAATCGAGATAGTATCCTCCACGGAAGGTTCCTTAATATAAACCTGTTGAAAACGTCTTTCTAAAGGGGGATCTTTTTCAATATGATTGCGATATTCATCCAAAGTTGTCGCCCCAATACAGCGCAATTCTCCCCGAGCTAACATAGGTTTTAATAGGTTGCCTGCATCCATCGATCCCCCTTCCCTAGAACCCGCACCGACAACGGTATGCAGTTCATCAATAAAGAGAATAATTCGCCCTTCTGATTGGGTAACTTCTTTCATGACTGACCGCAATCTTTCCTCAAATTCGCCTCGATATTTTGCCCCAGCGATTAAACTTCCCATATCGAGGGAAATTAACTGACGATTTTTCAAAGATTCGGGAACATCTCCGTTAATAATCCTTTGGGCCAATCCTTCCGCAATAGCGGTTTTTCCTACTCCCGGTTCACCGATTAAAACCGGGTTATTTTTTGACCGTCGCGAGAGGACTTGTACCACCCGTCGAATTTCTTCATCGCGACCGATAACCGGGTCTAATTTGCCTTCTTTGGCCGCTGCTGTTAAATCCCGGCCATATTTATCTAAAGCTTCGTATTTTTCCTCTTGATTGGGTTCAGTAACCTTTTGAGTACCGCGAATAGCTTTGATAGCTAATTCTAAATCTTGGGGGTCAAGATTGAAAGTGCGTAAACATTTCCGGCCAACCCTTTCATCTTCGGCAAAACCGACGAGAAGATGTTCGACGGAGATAAATTTATCTTGCCAACTTTCCCGGGATGCTTCCGCTCGATCGAGCAGCAGATCAAGACCACGACCTAGGTATAATTGATCGACGATGGCCACTTTCGGCTGTCGGTTGGTGAAGACTTCTAGCTGTTGTTGCAGTCGGGGAATTTCTATATTAGCTTTTTGTAAAATCCGGGTGGCTAGACCGTTATTCTGCTCTAGGAGGGCAATAATAACGTGTTCCACCTCTAAGGTCTGATTTTTAAAGCGTCGCGCAATTTCTTGCGATTTAACGATTGAATCCCAAGCTTGTTCGGTAAATTTATTCGAGTCTGTGGGTTGCATTCTGCACCAATGAGGAAAGCCAGTGTCAGAGGTATAGTATAGCAAGGAGTCTCGATCGATCACAAAGTTCCAGGATCGACAAAGGATCTGACTTGAAAGAGGGTGTGGGGTGTGGGGTGT
>NZ_JAQMSY010000015.1:0-32835 GCF_028329095.1 Microcystis sp. CS-574 | reverse complement strand
TGGCTAATCTTTCTAAACCGTAGGTAATTTCGATCGCCACGGGACGACAATCGATACCTCCCCACTGTTGAAAGTAGGTAAATTGGGTGATTTCCATCCCATCTAACCACACTTCCCAACCCCTAACCCGCTTTTTTACTTTTTCCCATGTCTCTAACTTTCCAAGCTGTTATCGCTAAATTAAATGAATTTTGGGCTGATCGCGGTTGTTTAGTTGCTCAACCCTATGATACCGAAAAAGGTGCAGGAACCATGAGTCCCCACACTTTTTTAAGGGCAATTGGTCCGGAACCTTGGGCCGTTGCCTATGTGGAACCCTGTCGTCGTCCTACGGATGGCCGTTATGGCGAAAATCCCAATCGTTTTCAGCATTACTATCAATATCAAGTCCTAATTAAACCCTCTCCTGATAATATTCAGGATATCTATTTAGACTCCCTGCGGGTGTTAGGAATTAACCCAGAAGATCACGATATTCGCTTCGTGGAAGATAACTGGGAATCTCCCACCCTCGGCGCTTGGGGTGTGGGTTGGGAAGTGTGGTTAGATGGGATGGAAATCACCCAATTTACCTACTTTCAACAGTGTGGAGGTATCGATTGTCGTCCCGTGGCGATCGAAATTACCTACGGTTTAGAAAGATTAGCCATGTATCTGCAAGATGTGGAGGCAATTAATAAAATTCAATGGAATGAAAATATCCTCTACGGTGACATTTTTCTACAAAATGAAATCGAACAATGTACCTACAATTTTGAGGCTTCTAATCCTGAGTTATTATTTAGTTTATTCAGTTTATATGAACAGGAAGCTAAACAATTAATCGATCGCTGTCTGGTGATTCCCAGTCTAGATTATGTTCTCAAATGTTCCCATACTTTTAATTTACTTGATGCTAGAGGTGTGATTGCTGTAGCTGAAAGAACCCGTTATATCGGCAGAATTCGCAATTTAGCTCGACAGGTTGCTCAATTGTATTTACAGCAACGAGAAGCTTTAGGTTTTCCCCTACAAAAGGTCTAGCGATCTGGGCATCTTTGGTGATGCACCCCTACCAATTGTACTGCCCTTCTTTTAATAACTTCCTTTTATCAAAAATCCTGTTTAAAAGTTATGGGATAGTGGGGAAGAAAAAAAGATGTTAGCGATAACATCTTTTTGGCATTTTTTACAATTTAACTTCAATATCAACCCCTGCGGGTAAATCTAATTTCATCAAAGCATCGATTGTCTTAGAAGAGGGTTGGTAAATATCAATAATGCGGCGATGGGTGCGGGTTTCAAAATGTTCACGGGAGTCCTTGTCAACGTGAGGGGAACGCAGGACACAATAAATCTTTCTTTTTGTCGGTAGGGGAATCGGTCCGATCGCTGTGGCGTTAGTTCTATTGGCAGTATCGACAATCTTCTCACAGGAAGTATCGAGTAAGCGCTGGTCAAAAGCTTTCAAACGAATGCGAATTTTCTGTTGTTGTAGCGTAGCCATAATTTCACCTATTGCAATTGTCAAGGTACAAAATAAAGACAGTAACGGAGCAGCTTTTAAATTCACTGCCCCGTTAATTAGTAGATTAGCCTACTTGATAATTTTCGAGATAACGCCAGAACCGATGGTGCGACCACCCTCGCGAATAGCGAAGCGCATACCCTGTTCAATAGCGATCGGGTTGATCAGTTCCACGGTCATTTTGATCCGGTCTCCCGGCATGACCATTTCTACAGTGCTGCCATCGTCGGCGGTGTAGTCTTGGATCGTGCCAGTTACGTCAGTTGTCCGTACATAGAACTGAGGACGATATTCTTTAAAGAAAGGAGTGTGACGACCACCTTCTCCTGCAGTTAACACATACACCTCCCCCTCAAACTGGGTGTGGGGTTTGATTGTACCCGGTTTAGCGATCACCATGCCGCGCTCGATGTCGGTTTTTTGGATACCACGCAGGAGGATACCAGCGTTGTCACCTGCCATCCCTTCGTCAAGACTTTTCTTGAACATTTCGATCCCGGTGACGGTGGTGGGGCGAGTTGCTCTGATCCCGACCAATTCCACGTTATCACCCACTTTCACCTTACCGCGTTCGATCCGACCAGTAGCCACCGTCCCCCGACCAGTAATCGAGAATACGTCTTCTACCGCCATCAGGAAGGGTTTATCGATATCCCGTTCGGGGGTGGGGATATAGCTATCCACCGCGTCCATTAATTCATAAATTGCGTCCACCCACTCGTTATCGCCTTTTTGGGCCTTGGGATTTTTGGTCATGTAGTCGAGGGCTTCTTTCGCAGAACCGGCAATAATGGGGATATCGTCGCCAGCAAAGTCGTAACTGGTGAGAAGTTCGCGCACTTCCAGTTCCACGAGTTCCAGTAACTCCTCATCATCCACCATATCTTTTTTGTTGAGGAAGACCACGAGGTTAGGTACACCCACCTGACGAGCCAGCAGGATATGTTCCCGGGTTTGGGGCATCGGGCCATCGGCGGCCGAGACCACGAGAATACCACCGTCCATCTGTGCCGCACCGGTGATCATGTTTTTTACATAGTCGGCGTGGCCGGGGCAGTCCACGTGTGCATAGTGGCGATCAGCGGTTTCGTACTCAACGTGAGCGGTGTTGATGGTGATCCCGCGGGCTTTTTCTTCGGGAGCGGCATCGATTTCATCGTATTTTTTAGCTTGGGCATTACCCAGAGCCGCTAGGGTCATAGTGATAGCGGCGGTGAGGGTAGTTTTGCCGTGGTCAACGTGACCGATCGTACCGATGTTAACGTGGGGTTTCGTCCGTTCAAATTTAGCGCGTGCCATTTACTTTCTGTTCCTTTGTTTTTTTTTCTTCTTCAGCTGGGTGAACATTAATCAGTTACTGGAGATCAGTTTTAAGTTAGCAGTTATTAGGGTTGACCGATCAAATTTAAATGATCGGTTTGTCTTCACTGCTCACCGGTCACTGGTCACTGATTATCCGTTTCCTTTACTTTTGGCGATAATCGCCTCGGCCACGTTGCGGGGGACTTCTTCGTAATGGCTAAATTCCATGGTGAAGATGCCCCGTCCTTGGGTTTTAGAGCGAATATCAGTGGCGTAACCAAACATTTCCGCTAGGGGGACTTTAGCGGAGACTTTGGCGATGCCAGCCTCGGTTTCTTGGCCTTCGATTTGTCCCCGACGGGAGTTAAGATCACCGATGACGTTACCGATGAAGTCTTCGGGTACTTCCACTTCGACTTTCATCATCGGTTCTAGGAGAACGGGGGTAGCTTTCATCACCGCTTCTTTGATCGCCATGGAACCGGCTATCTTAAAGGCCATCTCGGAGGAGTCCACATCGTGGAAAGAACCATCTACCAGGGTTGCTTTCAGGTCGATGACGGGATAACCCGCGACGATCCCCGATTCGCAAGCTTCTTTCATCCCTTGTTCTGACGGGTTGATGTATTCTTTGGGGATAGCACCACCGACAATTTTGGAGACGAAGACAAAGCCTGACCCCGGTTCACCCGGTTCGAGTTCGATGACGACGTGGCCGTACTGCCCTTTACCGCCACTTTGACGGATAAATTTACCCTCGGCCCGTACGGGTTTCCGCACAGTTTCCCGATAGGCAACTTGGGGAGCGCCCACCGTCGCTTCGACTTTGTATTCCCGCAGCATCCGATCGACGAGGATTTCCAGGTGCAGTTCTCCCATCCCGGCGATTACCGTTTGATTGGTTTCGGGATCAACTTTGACCCGGAAGGTGGGATCTTCATCGGAGAGAGCTTGCAGAGCTTTGCTGAGTTTCTCGATGTCCTGTTTGGTTTTCGGTTCCACCGCCACGGAGATAACCGGTTCGGGGATAAAGAGGGATTCTAGAATAATCGGGTTCTTATCATCACAGAGGGTATCCCCGGTAATGGTGTTTTTCAGTCCGATCGCCGCTCCCAGATCACCGGCGCGCAGTTCATCCAATTCGATCCGTTCGTTGGATTTGAGGACGATCAGGCGAGCGATCCGTTCTTTGGTTCCTTTGGTGGAGTTGTAGGCGTAGCTGCCTTTAGCTAGTACACCGGAATAGACCCGCAGGAAGGTTAAACGACCGAAGGGATCGGCCATGATTTTGAAGGCGAGGGCCGAGAAGGGCGCATCGTCCTTGGCTTCCCGGATTGCCTCGCTACCATCGGGGAGAATCCCTTTAACGGCGGCTACTTCCGAGGGTGAGGGCAGATAATCGACAACGGCATCGAGGAGCAGTTGTACCCCTTTGTTTTTGAAAGCCGAGCCGCAGAGGACGGGAACAATTGTACCAGCAATCGTCCCTTCTCTGAGACCGCGTTTGATTTCGGCTTCGGTGAGTTCTTCACCTTCTAGATATTTTTCTAGGAGTTCTTCATCAGCTTCCGCTACTGCTTCCACCAGCTGCACGCGGAATTTTTCGGCCTTTTCCAATAAGTCTTCGGGAATGTCGGTTTCTTCTATGTCTTTCCCTAGATCATCCTTATATATATAGGCGCGCATCTTGACGAGATCAACGATCCCGCTCAGTTGGCTTTCTGCGCCGATCGGCATTTGGATGGGAACGGCGTTAGCTCTAAGGCGATCTCTTAATTGTTCGTAAACTTTGAAGAAGTTCGCTCCCGTTCTGTCCATTTTGTTGATAAAGGCAATCCGGGGTACTTTGTACCGATCGGCTTGTCTCCAGACGGTTTCCGATTGGGGTTGTACACCACCAACAGAGCAGAAAACCGCCACCACGCCATCGAGTACCCGCATGGAACGTTCCACTTCAATGGTGAAATCGACGTGGCCGGGGGTGTCAATGATGTTGATGCGATGATCTTGCCAACTGGTACTGATGGCGGCGGCGGTGATGGTGATTCCTCGATCCCGTTCCTGTTCCATCCAGTCGGTAATTGCCGTTCCGTCGTGGACTTCGCCCAGTTTATGGGCGACTCCCGTATAGAACAGGATTCTTTCTGTTGTCGTTGTTTTGCCCGCGTCTATGTGAGCGGCGATTCCGATGTTTCGCACTCTCTCTAGCGGGATAGTCCGTGCCACAGCAACCTCCTTGCTTTGCTTGCCAGTGATGGGATTTTGTTCTAGGATTTTTTACACTATTTACAATTCTATACTTTTCTTGACAGTTTTTTGGCGGCAGCGGTGTAGTCCACCGCCCTTAAAGTATCTTTAAAGTATCTTTCTTAGTAACGATAGTGGGCAAAGGCTTTGTTTGCCTCCGCCATCCGGTGGGTTTCTTCCCGTTTTTTGATCGTGCCGCCGGTTTCGTTGGCCGCATCCATGATCTCGTTGGCTAGTTTACCTGCCATGGTTTTGCCGCCTCTGGTTCTGGCATAATGGACTAACCAACGCAGTGCCAATGTACTACCACGGTTGGTGCGTACTTCCATCGGGACTTGATAGGTGGCTCCACCGACCCGGCGGGCTTTCACTTCCACTAGGGGAGTGGCGTTTTTAACGGCTTTTTCAAATACTTCTAGGGGTTCTTGACCGGTACGTTCGCCGACGGTTTTCAGGGCATCGTAAACGATGTTAGCGGCTAGGGATTTTTTGCCCGATCGCATGATCCGGCGGATGGTCATGCTGACTAAACAGCTATTGTAAACGGGATCGGGGGGAATAGGACGTTTTTTGACGTTTTTACGGCGAGACATCGGAATATTCCTGAATTTTCTAGGTTAACTTTAACTTTTGCTTGACAGTCGGATGATTACAGCCCATCTCAAACCCTCTCCTGCGAGTCTTCAGTCTCTTGGGTTAACTTTGACCGACTCGGTGGGAGTATTTTTTTGGTTAATCAATTTCCTGTTTATTTAGCGGCGGGTTTGGGGCGTTTGGTTCCGTACTTGGATCGCGCCTTTTGACGGTTTTTCACCCCGGTGGCATCAAGGGTGCCGCGAATGATGTGATATCTGACTCCGGGTAGATCTTTGACCCGACCGCCGCGAATGAGGACGACCGAGTGTTCTTGCAGGTTATGACCGATGCCCGGGATGTAGGCTGTCACCTCAAATCCAGAGGTTAAACGTACCCTAGCCACTTTCCGTAGGGCTGAGTTGGGTTTTTTGGGTGTGGTGGTATATACTCTTGTACAAACTCCCCGACGTTGGGGGCATTGTTTGAGGGCGGGAGATTTGGTTTTTCTTTTCGCTTTGGATCTTTCGTCGCGTATTAATTGCTGAATGGTGGGCATGATAGGGCTGTATCTAAGGTTACTCTGAACTCCTTGTTACCGAAGGTCAAATCGTTGACAAAAGGCCATTATAGCAAATTGCCGCTGTTGTTGTCAAGTCGCTTATTGTGCTTTTCTCTGGTTTCGGAGGTTAGAGATTGTCTTTTTCTTGGGCAGCGGCGGCACTCAATTCGAGCGTTATTAGGCGATAAAATTACAGCTTCGTTGTTTTGGCTTGATAGTGCGATTTTAGCGATAATTATCACCTGATTAATCGGCTAATATCTGAAAAACTGTCTCTAGCTAACCTCATTTTCAGAACTGGTGTCTAGACTATTAGCTCTTAACGCTATATTTAGAGCTTTTGTACTGGATGCACCACAGGCTACCATAAAATATTGTTAACCTTTGAGGTTAACAATATTACAAGGGTCATCTACAATGGATATTGTCTTTAAGGAAAAAAAATTTGAGAACGAATGCAATAGCCAAAGACTACTGAAAAAACAGTCTGGAGAGAAGATGGCTAAGAAAATCAGGCAAAGACTCGACGACTTAAAAGCAGTTATTGTCCTGGAGGAAATGCGATCGCTGCCGGGACGTTGCCACGAATTGTTACATAACCGTGCTGGACAACTATCTCTAGATTTAGTTCATCCTCTCAGACTAATTTTTGAGCCAGCTGATATACAGATTCCTCAAAAAGCAGACGGGGGAATTGATTGGAAGAAAGTAACCGCAGTCGTAATTATTGGCATAGATGACACCCATGACTAATACTATTGAGAACAGATATGCACCGGATTTTATTTCTCCACCGGGAGAAACCCTTGCCGAAATCCTAGAAGAAAGAAATATGTCTCAATCGGAACTCGCCCAACGCATGGGCAGACCAAAAAAGACTATCAATGAGATAATAAAAGGTAAAGCGGAGATTACTATCGATACCGCCTTACAGATAGAGTTAGTGTTAGGAACTCCCGCCAGTTTCTGGATAGAGCGCGAAAGACTTTATCGGGAATATTTAGCGAGAAAAAATGAGAATCAAAGATTAAAAGGTTATTTAGGCTGGTTAAAACAAATTCCTTATCGCCAGATGACTGAATTAGGCTGGCTCAAGTTTGATGAGGATAAAATAGAGCAATTACGGGAGAGTTTGAATTTTTTTGCCGTTGTTTCCCCTGAGCAATGGGAGGAGATTTGGGGGAGAAATTTATCGATTGATTTTAGAAAGTCTCAGGGGTTTGAGAGCGATCAAGGGGCAATAACGGCATGGTTGCGTCAAGGAGAAATAGAAGCATCGAAAATTAATTGTGCTGATTACAACGAGTTGAAATTCAGAGATGCCTTGCGACAAATTCGTTCGTTAACTATTAAGTCTATCGAGGTATTTCAACCGCAAATGATCGAGCTTTGTGCGGCAGCGGGGGTTGCCTTGGTTTTTGTTCCTGAACTTCCGAAAACAAGGGTACAAGGTGCTACCCGTTGGTTAGGTTCTCAGAAAGCTTTAATTCAATTGAGCGATCGATACAAAACAAATGATCATTTTTGGTTTTCTTTTTTTCATGAAGCTGGTCATATTTTATTACATGGGAAACGAATTTTATTTTTAGAGGGGCAAGATATTCAAGATACAATTAAAGAAAAAGAGGCGGATGTTTTTGCGGCTAATTTCTTAATTGATCCTGGAGATTGGCAGAGATTTATCGCCAATAATTCTCTCAGTAAAAAAGCTATTAATCAATTTGCTGAACAACTAGAAATACACCCTGGTATTATTGTGGGTAGAATGCAACATGAGCAAATTATTCCTTATCAAAACTGCAATGATCTCAAGGACAAATATTGTCTAAATACGCAAGATTCCTTTTTGGTATTGACGAGCGACTCCCCAAAAGGAAAACTTCCTATCTCACCCTTGAGATAAATGCTGTAAGCGGAGATTACTATGGATAAATTTGGCAATAAGTGACAAAATTGCGATAAAATCAAAAAAAGTCAGGGAGAGGATAGCTATGCTCGATCTTGCGAAATTAGCGGCAAAAATGCCAGGAATCAGTCAACATTTTCAACAGGAAGTGGCAGCTAGTCGCGAGCGCGTGCAACGGGCTAAAATTCTTTTAGAACAAGCTCAACAGCAACAGGAAAAACTGCTAGAACTCTATCATAACTGGCACGATCGCCTAATTTTCTCCGTCGCGCTACCGATCGAACCTCTCGACACCCGCGTTACTATCCTTCCCGCTCCCGAAAGTCATAGCGTTTTTGCCACGGATGGTTCCCAAATTGCCCCTTCTCACCACGAAATCGCCTACTGTTATCTAATTAATATCGGTAGGATTATGTTGCACTATGGTCAAAATTTGCACCCGCTCCTCGATAGCATTCCCGAAGTCTATTACAAATCAGAAGACCTCTACATTTCTAAACAGTGGGGTATTCGCGTGGATGAGTGGATGAGTTATCGTCGGACGGTATTAGAAAGCCAAATGTTAGCAGAAATGGCTACCCGTTGGGTAAAACCCCCTGGGGCCCATTATGAACCAAATTTAGCCCTCGTGGATGGTTCTTTGATCTATTGGTTTATCGATAGTCTCCCCCCGGAAGCAAAAGATTTAATTTTGCCACCGATTTTTCAGTCTTGGGACGATTTAAAATCAGCTAGAATCCCGCTTATGGGTTATATTAGTGCTTCTCGTAGCACGGAAAGCTTAAATTTCCTCCGTTTACAATCTTGTCCCCATGATACTCCCAATTGCTTGATCAATTGCGGTGATTTAGACCCAGAAAAAACCCCTTGTCGCGTTGTCGATCCTCTCCGGGATGCTTCTCTCTGGGGTTATTTATTGGAACCGGGGCAAAGAAGTCCTTTTTGGCGCAGTTCTTTGAAAATACTCGATCTTTATGGGGATGAGCATCGCATTTACTTCTGTTATCTCCATGTGGGGACGGAAATCGCTAGGGTAGAGGTTCCTGCTTGGGTGGTGGAGGAGCGAGAATTACTCGATCGCTCTTTGAGTATTTTACTGGCCCAGGTGTTAAAAGGTTATGGTTATCCGATCGCCTTAGCGGAAGCGCACAATTTAGCTGTGATCAAAGGTGGCGATCGCTTGCGTTTTTTTGCCCTTTTGGAACAACAGATGATTAAAGTCGGTTTACAGGATGTGGGAACATCTTATAAGGAAGCGAGAAAACGCAGTAGTATCGCTTAATTGAGGAGACAGGGAGTGGGGAGTGGTTATGCTAAATCCAGTTATTGCGTGAGTGCCTCTCTTGATATGTAGCCCATACTCAACGGATTTAGTATTACTTCCCACTTGATCACTCAATCCAAGTCTTTGGGGGGTTCTACCCCCCAAACCCCCCGTTGGGGGCGTGGCGCCGCCCCCAAACCCCCCGCGCATTAGTTTTTCGGTGGGATGCTTACACGCAGCTGCTAATACATCTGTCACAATCTAACAGTCACTCCACTTGCAGGAGTGCCTCTCCTGATATGTAGCTTATACTCAACGGATTTAGTATGATTGACGAATTTGCGTTATTTCAGCTTCTATTTTCAAGTCAGGGAGCAGGGGAGCGGGGAGATGGGAGACCACTTCGTGCGCGTTGCGGGGGGAGTGGTCACTGATAACTGATAACTGGTCACTGATAACTGATAACTGAAAAAGGTGGGTAATTCCCACCTTAAACTTGATTTTTGCCGAATTTTTCTAGCGACTGCTACGATCTTGGTCTAAGACGCTGACGGGGAAATTATTATAACTAACGTGATGTTTGCTAGTTTTTTGAATTTCTTCTTTAATTTGATCTAGATCAACATAGCGATCGGCTACATTAATTAAACTATCACTGGTCATTGATCGCAAACTAACCACTTCCACTCGCGCACCACGGTAACTGACGGAATCGGCAGCATAGGCTAAATCCCCATCACCACTGACAATTACTGCGGTATCATAGGAACCCACTAGCGCCATTAAATCTACGGCAATTTCCACGTCGAGATTGGCTTTTTTGGAACCATCGGGTAATTGTACCAGATCTTTAGCGATGACTCGATAACCGTTGCGACGCATCCAGAGGAGGAATCCCTGCTGTTTTTCGTTAGTGCGATCAACTCCAGTATAAAAGAAGGCGCGCAAGAGACGAGAACCGGCAGTTAAACGACAAAGTAATTTGGTGTAGTCAATTTCGATACCTAATTGCAGAGCCGCATAAAATAAATTAGAACCATCGATGAAAATCGCCACACGGCCGCGATTTTCTAGCACTTGTTCAGGGGTGAAGACTGGGGCTGTATCATAATCATCAAACATTTTATTTTTCCTCGTTTGTTTGTTAAAAGTTTAGTGTTGGGTGTTTGCCAGTTGTATCCGAAAGGACAACAGACCTTAAAAAATAGAGTTATCAAAAAATTCCTTTAGGAATCGTTTAACGGCAGTTCTAGTTTAGAAAAGATCGGTTCAGGTGTTCCTAGTTGTGGATTTGTGGGTAATCCCCATTGACAGTGTTGGAAAAAAGAGACACTATCAGGGAAGTTTTCCCCATCCTCCGACCTGAAAGTATTAAAATCAATAACAAAACCTAGTTGTTGATAAATTTTACTGCTCAAGGTCGGTATTATCGGTGAGAGTAGGTAGGCAGAGAGTCTTACTGATTCCAAAACTGCGTAGAGGACTTGTTCTACTGCTGCTTGTTGTTTCTGTTTAAATAAACTCCAGGGCGCACTCTCATCGATAAACTTGTTACTAGCGCGAATCAACGCTAATATTTCCTCACAGGCTTGATTAAATTGTAGCGCATTGTACTTCTGTTCAACAATGCCCCCTAGATTGATCCCCATATTCTTAAGACGATTATCGTTGGGGATATCTACGCCAGTCAACTGGGGGGGGATATTTTGGCAGTATTTTTTGACCATGCCTAGGGTGCGATTGAGGAGGTTGCCTAAATCGTTGGCTAAATCTGCGTTAAGAATATTAACAAATCTGGTTTCCTGAAAATCGCCATCCTGTCCTAATTCAATCTCTTTAACGAAATAGTAACGGACGGCATCGGCCCCATAGCGATCAACCAAATCGAAGGGATCGAGGGTATTACCGAGACTTTTGCCCATTTTCCGCCCGTCTTTGGTCAAAAAGCCATGGCCGAACACTCTTTTGGGCAAGGGTAAACCCGCTGACATTAGCATAGCTGGCCAATAAATGGCATGGAATCTTAATATATCTTTACCGATCAGATGGAGATCGATCGGCCACCATTTGGCCAAGGCATTTTCTAGGGTGGGTTCGTCTTCGGGGTCGAGAAGGGCGGTAACATAGCCAAGAAGGGCATCAAACCAAACGTAGATGGTATGCTGACCATCGTGGGGAATAGGAAACCCCCAAGCCACATTAACCCTAGAAATGGAGAAGTCCTGTAGTCCTTGGTTGACGAAGTTGAGAACCTCATTACGTCGGCTTTCCGGTTGAATAAAATCGAGCTGCTCTCGGTAAAGTTGTTCTAGTTGTGCCTGATACTTAGAGAGACGGAAAAAATAGTTTTCCTCGTCGCGCCATTCGGCGGCCAGATTAGTATGAATGGGACAACAGCCATTATCTAACAGTTCTCTTTTTTCCTTAAATTCTTCACAGGCGACGCAATACCAACCCTGTTGGCGAGCGAGATAGATATCGCCCTTTTCCCAGACTCTTTCAAAAAATTCGTTAACAATTGCCTGATGACGGGGGGCAGTGGTGCGACTAAAGCGATCATACTGGATGTGTAGCTTTGCCCAGAGATTGGCAAAACTGGTGACAATGCGATCGCAATGTTCCTGGGGATTGAGTCCTTTGGCTGCCGCAGTCCGTTCGATTTTCTGTCCGTGTTCGTCGGTTCCTGTAATCAGGAGGACAGAATTGCCCTGTAACCGCTGCCATCGTGCCATAACATCCGCTACGATCGTCGTGTAAGCACTACCGATGTGGGGGATATCGTTGACATAATAAAGAGGTGTTGTTAAAGCAAATGTTTTTCGCTCATTCAAATCATTCATGAAATTTATTTTTTTAAATAGACGAGGCTGCCCCGAGGCTGATCCGTAGATGATTGGGAGACAATCCCTATGTTTTATGATCCTCTAATTCTGTTTTATCCTTTAGTTGTGATCTAAGTCAATAAAAACAATCTTAAGGCCGATTTTTTTTCTCCATGACGCTGCTTACCCCCCTATCTACCTCTCGTTTAATTCTTGATACCACGCGCACGAGTCTGTTTACCGTCGGTCAAGAAAATCTACCCAGCCAAGGAGTGGCGATCGTGGTAAGTAACCATCGTAGCTTTTTGGACGCGCCGATTTTAATTCAAGCTTTGGGCAAAACTCTCCCAATCGCCTGTCATCACTACATGGGAAAAACGCCGCTTTTGCGGGAATTAATCGGAGAATTGGGCTGTTTTCCCTTTGATACTCCCGAAAAGCGCCACCGGACTTTTTTTCGGCAAGCAACGGATTTTTTACAGTCCGGACGATGGATCGGTTTATTTCCAGAAGGTGGATCGCCGATGTTAAATTTGACTGCTCCTCGTCAAATTAGCCGTTTTCAAAGCGGATTTGCCCATTTAGCCTTGGGTTGTCCCGTGGAGAATCTATCTGTCTTACCTGTGGCTATTCTCTCCGAGTCGGAAACTACTATTAGTCCTTTTCCCGTGCGTTTGCTGCGCTTATTAGATACCACAGAACCTTTATTCGATCAAGATGGTTGGCATCCCGTTGTCTTTTATCATCGTGTCAAGGTGGCGATCGGTCGTCCCTATGGAATTACTGAAAGCGATCGCTCAGATTATCAAGGTAAACAAGGAAAAAAAGCCCTTAATCGTTTAATTAGTCATTGTCAGTCGGAAATTGGCGATTTATTGCTGAAAGGGTAAGTCAGGAGGCAGTCGGCAGCTTTTTTCTTCCCACTTCCTAACTCATAATTCATAATTGATACTGGAGTGATTTGTTATAAGTAGGGAGACACAATTATTTGTAGGATGGGTTAGCAGTAGCCTAACATGATCGGGCGTTGGGTTTCATGCTTCAACCGTTCGGCAAAAGCTCATGGCCGAAGCCCAACCTTGAATGATATTATCAGTCTAACTCTCGGTCGGGTGCAGTGATTGGTTAGACAGATGGACTTTAGATGAAGTTTATGGAGATTTCCACTCTCCTTCTGGGATCATGGCTGTAATCATGATGTTACGCAATGTTCCAGTAGGTAAATCTCTCCCTTGATGGTAAGGTACGATAACTTGAGTATCTTGATCCCTACCACGCCATTTTCTATGACTACCCTTCTGAGAGATCAGTTCAAAGTTATACTTGCGTAATATGCGCTCAACCTCGTCAGCATTCATTCTCCTGAGTCGAGTCATCCCACCATAACCTCACGGATTACTGCTCCTGGTAGAAGGTCGATAGCATCAGGTTGTAAATAAAGCTCGATCGCTTCGCGTATATTATTGAGAGCTTCCTCTTGTGTAATACCGGCAGATGTGCATCCGGGCAGTTCCGGACACCAAATTGCCCATTCGTTTGTATCGGGATCGGGTTCAAGTATCACTCGCCATTTCATAGGGACTAAATCCTTAGAGAACTACCCAAGATGATAACAGATGGACTCCACAAGCATAATCAATGCTCAAGCCCGGGATGACTCGATAGTGGTTCACGTTGAAAAAGCTCCCAATTCCATATCTTCGTTAGAAAGGCTTTGCTGCCATTTTAATTCACTTTCAATATCTTCTAGCAATTGATAATTCATAATTGATAATTCATAATTCATAATTCATACTCCTTTTTCTATTGCGCCAATATTCTGACTAGCTCTGCTTTCTTCATCTTGCTTAAACCAACGATTCCCTTTTCTTTGGCTAGAGTCTTTAATTCAGAAACAGTCTTGAGGTTGAGAGTTTCTTCTGAAAATTCCTCAATCACTGCATCTTGAGGAGTGAGATAAAAGACAGTTTTGAGTAAATCTAATCCCTTCCCTTTTGTAATTCCACACTTGAGGGCAACAATTGAATCTAAACTCTTCCAGAATTGACGGGGAGCCTCATCAATCCTAGCAGTAGCAGTGGCTAATTTAACTGTTTTTAGGGGGCTATTCGGTTGTTCAATTAAGAACTGTAAAGCAGATTTAATTTCTTCTCTTGAAGCTGTTGACAGATTTAGTTTTGGGGTTTCTTCTCTTGCCAAAACTCTGGATATATTCCTAGCATCTTCTGTTCCATCGGCAATAATACACCAAATTCTTTCTAGTCCAGCCCTTTCAGCCACAGCATAAACAAATGAGTTGCCGATAACTTCATAGCGATCCTCTGATAGTTCTTTCACGATTACAGGCAGCCAATTGCGTCCACCTGTCTGCTGTAATAGTTTAGCAGTAGCTTCAATTAAAAAACTATCAGCATCGGTCCCATTGGTAATTTCTATTTCATCTAAGTAGAGATACTTTAAAGTACCAATATCGGTATATTCCATCATTGTAAAAAATACTCCTTTGCTAAGTCTTTGTAATAGTCATAAGCGGAACGATTTTTATAAACGGCTGGCACGCGAGCGAAGGCAGCACTGGCTATAATAGCGTATTCTGGCAGGTGATGAATATGTAAATCTTTTTTGGCATTAGTATATCTGGGATAAAAATAGTGTACAAGGTTTTTGTCATTTTTTAGTATTTGATTAATTTCTTTTTGGGCAAGCTCTAACTGTGGTTGAGTAATCTTCTCACCGTTGAAAAAAATTGGTAAGGCTATGGGAGTCCCATCTTTTTTTAATTTTTGCATTTGCGGCAGAAACTCCTTGATGGCAGTGGCTGCATTATTAAGGGAGAATGAATTGTTATGTTTTGTGGGTAAGAGGACAACATCGGCAGCATAAACAGCCAGCTGGCTAGGAAATCGCCAATTGGGAGCTGCATCTATAAAGATGTAATCATATTCATATCTAGCTAAGTCTAATTTTCTATGGAGAGTGAATATTTTCATTTGAGAATTATACTGAAATTCCGGATACTCTGCCATTTTAGGATCAGCAGGAACAACATCGAAGGTAATTTGTCGTTTTGAATTCTTAAAAATATAGGGAATGATCACTGATTTTATATCAATATTGCGGTCAGTTAAAGCCTTTTCTAGTAGTCCATCTTCTGGGTTTATAGTTAGGATAGATTTAGTTAAATCTCGTTGATTAAAATCAAAGTCTAAAACTAAAACTTTTTTACCTAAAAGGGCAAGGAAAGCTGCAAGATTTACGGTGGTGGTGGTTTTGCCTATACCGCCTTTATTATTGTAAACAGTAACCGTTAGTGCTTTGGGAGTGCTGTCAATTTTTGTCTTGATTAGAGCTATAGTGTCATCAATGTTCTCAGGAGTTAGCTCTATGCAAGTAGTAGCAGGAAAAATGGTTTTACCATGTTTTCTAAATAACTGGATGTGTGAACTATTATTGATAATTCCCCATTGGGCTGCTTGACAGTTATTCCCTAATAACTGACGCTTTAACTGATTGACAGTTGCCCTATAACTTGGACTATTTTCAGTTAGGTTAATATCTCTACCTTTTAACTCTATCAGCAGAAAAGGATTACTCTTTGTCTGCAAAAAAATATCGTTTTCTAGGTTTCTGCGAGTGGCAAAGTCGGTAATCCCACCGCCTCCCGTGTCGTACTGTGGAATTCTCTCCTTGTCTGAAAATCCTAAATATGATATCAGGTAAGGTGCAAAGTTGGTGCTAACAATAGCTTCCGACGCATTTTGAGGCAAATGCTGAAGATAAGGTTTGAGACTTTTTACTTTGGGGGTGTTATCTTTCATTTGAGTTCACAAACTATAGACTAAAGTTAATGAATTACTGTTTTTTTGAGTATAACACTCTATCTCCTCAACCCCTAACCCATTATGGAAAAATTAACTAATCTCGATCGCATTGCTGAAGAAATTTTAGGTTTAATTCCAACAGAAACGGTTATCATTGCCGAATTTGACGGTGATAGTATTTATTATCGGGCGGGTGCGGGTAAAAACACCGGGGCAATTGTGGGCAAAAGGGGTGATATTGCCACGTCGGGATTGTGTACGGTGGTTTACCAGGGTAGTTGTCCGGTGGTGGTAGGACAAACCCTAGGAGATAATCGCATCCGTCAGGATATAGCGGTCGCTTTGGGGATAAAAACGGCTTTAGCTGTGCCAATTAGGGTTAATAATCGGTTATTTGGTGCAGTAATGCTTTTAAATCGTCTCGATGGTCAGGAATTGACCGATCGAGATAGTTTATTAGTGGAGGAATATCTGAACTCGCTATTCAGAAATGAGGGATAGAAGCGGTTGGGTAATCCAGTTGAATGCTACGGCGATTTGATGGTTAAGGGTGGGCAGACGGTAGAGATAGACTAAGCGACGGGTAAGATGGGCAAGGGGACCGGCTAATTCTAGTCCTAAACCGCTAATCGTAGCTTCATCGATGCCGAGGGTCAACATTTCGCCTAAAGGTTGATAACGGAAGGGTAAAGCTGGTTTATCGTGGAAACTCGCCCAAATATTCCAAGCGCAGTAGTCGGACTGTTGAAGGGCCACTTGGGCCGTGGCAGCGTATGGTTTATCCTCTTGGTCGCGACTATCGGCCGCATCACCGATCGCGTAGATGCTGGGGTTTTCGACAGTTTGTAAATATTGATTAACTTTTAGTAATTTGCGCTCACTATGTGCTATTGGCAAATTAGCGATCAGTGGGGAGGCGATCGGGCTAACGGTCCAGAGAATTAGATCAACGGGGATATTGTCGATCTGTCCTTTGTAGTCAAGGGAGAGGCGATCCGCTTGGATGTCGGCGACGGTGGTTTCGAGGTCTAACCAAACTAGACGTTTTTCTAGGGCTTTTTTGGCGGTGTCGCGGTTAAATTGGGTTGAAGGGCCAAGTATATCGCTATTTCTTTCGATCAGACGAATTCTTCCCCTTTCTCCGAGACGATCGGCCAGCTTACAGGCTAATTCTACGCCGCTATAACCGCCCCCGATAATGGCGACCCGAATTTTATCGCGATCGGATTGTTCTAGGGTTTTAAGTCGATCCCGAAGACGATAGGCATCCTCTAGACTACGAAAGGGGATAGCGTGGGTTCTGGCCCCGGGTAGGAAGTCAAGGGAAGATTGACCACCGAGGGCGATCACGAGGCGGTCATAGCATATATCGTTTTTATTGTCAAGGGTTATTTTATGATTATTAACATCGATCGCCGTGACGGTTCCCTGTTGGAAGTTAACGGGGGTATTAGCGAGCAATTCGCTGAAAGGGGGAGCAATTTCCCAGGATTGCAGTTCTGAGGTGACTAATTCGTAGAGAAGGGGAGAAAATAAAAAGTGATCGCTTTTATCAATTAAGGTAATTTGGGGAGGGTGTTGATCGCTCCAAGGCAATTGACTCAAACGTAAAGCAGTATAGAGTCCACCAAAACCACCACCGAGAATACAAATTTTTGGGTTTGAGTCAGTCATAAGTAGTCGTGCAAAATAAATTTCCTAGTGAAGATAGGCAAGAGGCAATAGGCAAGAGGCAAAAGCTTTATCGAAATGTGTAATTAATTTTGCTTAGGTACTTATCGATCGCTGAGGGTTTTGTTTCTTATTTTGACACTCCCTGCCGTAAAATGGACGGGGAAACTTAAACCCAAATTTTCGGTAAACCAGGAAAGAAAAATAGTTTTTATTTATCTACCCAGCCAAATCGTCAGCAAAGCCAAAATTGTAGCCAGAAAAAGGATATGATTCATCCAATCATCGAAAGACCAATTTTTAAACATAATTTAGTTCCTTAAAATCGAGGCTTACTGCTCAACAGCTTACCTTAATTTCTAATAGAAGTGCTATCGGGTGCAGCTGGTTGACCCGGGCAATATATTAAGATTAGTTAAGGGCAGTAAAGGAATCGTTAAATCAATCATAAATTGTCATAGTCCATTTCCTCCAGAGCCTAGCATAGAGGGGAAGCCTCCTTTATACCCAGGTAATTGCATGAATGGACTACAACAACAGATTATCAGTCTTGATCGGAAAGTCGATCATCTACAGGATATTGTCGAGAGCCTCAGCCGGCAAATTGCTATCCTAGCTGGGGATAAATCGAGTCGTTCTCCGCGTGAATCTTTGGAAATGGTCGGTTTTTCCGAGTTATCCGATAATAGCCTCTACGATCATAAAGATATTCTCCGAGATCACGGTGGCAAACAATCCCCGGCTGTCAATGGAGAAAATTCTTTTTCCGATGAAATCCAAATTCGCCGATTAACGGCACAATTGACGGCGGCCTACAATCGCATTGCAGCTCTCGAAGAACAATTACTCAGCTATCGCATCCATTCCTAGTTAGTTTCTGCCTAGAGGATTGGTTAAACCGGGTAAGGTGGGGTTAGTGGGTAAATTAGGCAAAGGATTGCTATTTTCTATTGTGGGATTGTTAGCTTCCCCCGATAGAGTGGCTAAGGCCACGCGATCGCCACCCACCTGTCGCAGTAGGTCTAAAACCCCAACCACTTCGTTATAACTGGCATTACGCGAAGCATTCAGTACCATCAGTCCATTGGGACTATATTGATGATAATTCTTGATTGCCTCGAATAACTGGGGGCGAGTCACCATCTGTTTTTCGACGTAGAGTTGTCCGAAATCATCGAGACTAACCACCAACATTTCCCGCATCGGGGTGGTGGCGGTACTAGCTTTCGGTAAATCAAGACTGATAGCCTGTTGGCGAGATAATCCCACTGCACCGAGAATAAAGAAGGTGAGAATACAGAAAATTACATCGATCAAGGGAATGATGTTAACCTGCACATCCTCTTGAATGCGGTGTTGATCATGCCATAATTTCAGGGGACGAGCCGTAATATGGCTACTTTTGGGCTTTTTGTGGTTAAGAGATTTAGTTTCGGCCATGGGTTATAAGGGGGAGACTTAGCGATCGAGGGGTTTTTCTAGGTTAGCACTGAGGGAGTATTGTTGGTTTTCTCCATCTAGCCAACGTTGACGGTAGATAATTTCTAAATCACTGCCGGCCTTGCGAAAAATTCTAGCTTGATTGAACCAGAGTCCCTGAAAAATGCGATAGAAAGCGAGGCTAAAGATAGCGACAATTAAGCCGGTAGCGGTGGAAATTAAAGCTTCACTAATACCTAAAGTTACTCCGGCTGTGGAGGAAGTTCCCAGGTCACTCAGTTGAATATTGGCCAAAGAGGTAATTAAACCGAGTACCGTCCCTAATAATCCTAGCAGGGGAGAAAGGGCGATGACTGCCTCAAGGATTTTATCGCCCCGTTTCATTAGGGATAATTGTTCATCGGCAGCCGATTCGAGGGCAAAGTGAAAAACCTCTGGATCTGGATTTTCTAAGCGCAGGGGTGCGTAGAGATAGCTACCGATGGGGTGATTGCGGGAATCCCTAGCGACTTTTGCCGCTAAGTCCCAGTTACGGGTGGCCGATTCCATAATCCGATTTAAAATCTGGCCTTCACTGAGGAGGGTGCGACTCCAAAACCAAATTCGTTCGATAATAGTGCTAAGAGCTAAAATAGACAGAAAAAGCAACGGCCACATGGCCACTCCGCCTTTTTGGATTAAATCAGTTATACTCACGAGTTGTTTTGTTCCTCCAATACCGGGCGATCGGGTAATGATTATAGTTTAAGGATTATAGTTTAAGATCTAGCCTAATCGATTGACATTTATAGTTCTCACGCTGACTTACAATACAGGATGATATGGGGCTTTTCAAGGGGCCAGAAGATATCAGAAAAGGGATTGCCCTGACTCTATTTGAACCTAATTCGGGCCAGAGAAGTCTAAACCACGGTTATCTAATACCAAATCCGTTGAGTACTGGCTCAGATTGTTGACCAGAGGAATTAACTCAGCGAGTGACATGGTTTAAACTTCTAGAGGTGCGAGAATGAACTCTTAATAAAATCTTAATTGGGGGTATTACCTGGAAAAGTTCGTCTAGAATTCCGTTGGACTGATCCAAAGGCAACCCAATACAAGAGGTCAAATGGCTATTTTCCAATATCAGATTCTTGTAGGAAAGAATGAACCTAATGCTGTGGTCTGGTTTCTGAATGGCAACCAAGTAGGAGCGGATTTGCTACAAATTCTTAATAATTTGGGCTCTCAAGGTTGGGAAGTAGTTGGTATTGGGGATCTAGGTTTTGATAGTCGCTCTGAGATTGTGCTTAAGAAAACAATCTAATCATCCTTAGGTGTTCTTCGTCCCTACTTTTTGCCGCAAACCCTATATAAAAAAAGGAGTGAAAATAATCACTCCTACTGATAATCACAAGAAAAACAGGCTTAAATCTAGAGAGCGTTTGCCCCCGCTACTACTTCTAACAATTCTTGGGTAATAGCGGCTTGACGCGCTTTGTTGTAGGTACGGCTTAAAGTGCCAATTAACTCGCTGGCGTTCTCGCTGGCGTTACTCATCGCTGTCATCCGGGCTGCTAATTCACTCGCTGCCGATTCCTGGAGGGCGCGCAGTAATTGGTTATTTAAGTACAAAGGTAGGAGAGAATCGAGGATTTGGACGGGATTCTGCTCAAAAATCATGTCTTGGGGAAAAACCTGCGCCGGTTGGCTGGCCATTTTTTCCCGTTGTACCTTAAATTTTCCCTCTTTAGTCACCAAACGGAAAATCTCGTCATCCTGTACCGCTAAACCTTGGGTAGTTAAAGGTAACAGGGTTTGAATCACCGGAGTGGCACTGATCAGGGAGATAAAACGAGTATAAACCAACTCGACGCGATCAACTGTTTCCGATAAAAATAAGGAAAGCAATTCATCCCCAATCGTGCCAGCTTCATCGGCAGTGGGAATCTGTTCGAGGTTAATAAATTTAGCGGCAATGGGAGCATTGCGGCGCTCGAAATACTGTGCCGCTTTCCGGCCGGCAATAACTAATTGATAGTTAATCCCTTGCTCTTTTAATTCATTCATCCGTTGTTCGGCACGACGGATGACGTTAGTATTATAACCGCCACAAAGACCTCGATCGCCTGTGACTACCAACAGAGCCACGGTTTTTACTTCCCGTTGGGCCAGCAGGGGTAAATTAACATCACTAAAGGCTAAACGACCTTGGAGATTATAAAGTACCTGAGCGAGGGCATCGGCAAAAGGACGGGTACAGAGAACTTGTTCTTGGGCACGTCGCACTTTTGCGGCCGCCACTAGACGCATGGCCTCGGTAATTTTTTTGGTATTTTTGACCGATTGAATTTGGTCGCGAATCGCTTTGAGATTAGGCATAATTCAGTTATCAGTTATCAGTTATCAGTTATCAGTCATCAGTCAAGATTCTGGGTTTAGGAGGGAATTGAGAGGTGAGGAAATAGGGAGATCGGGAAGTTTCAACTAATACCCTAAAACCCCAAAACCTCAACACCCCATCCCCTAAAACCTAACCCCCATTACCAACATTCATTTACTGATTACCAAGATTATTTAAAAGCCTGTTTGTACTCGTTGATGCCATCTTTGAGCAGGCCTTCTGCTTCGTCGTTGAGTTGTTTTTCAGTGCTGACGATCTCAACGTAGCGAGGTTTGCTGGTTTTCAGGTATTCGCGTAAACCGGTGCAGAAATCGATAACTTTATCGGTGGCGATATCGTCGAGATAACCGTTTAAACCGGCATAAACCACCGCCACCTGTTCCCAAACGGAGAGGGGGAAGTTTTGGGGCTGTTTGAGGATTTGACGCAGACGTTGACCGCGAGCGAGTTGTGCTTGGGTGGCCGCATCAAGGTCAGAAGCGAATTGAGCAAAAGCTTCTAATTCGTCAAACTGGGCTAATTCGAGTTTTAATTTACCAGCAACTTTCTTCATTGCTTTCGTTTGGGCCGCCGAACCGACGCGGGATACGGAAATACCAGCGTTAATCGCGGGACGGAAACCAGCGTTAAAGAGGTCGGTGGAGAGGAATATCTGACCGTCAGTAATCGAAATTACGTTGGTGGGAATGTAGGCAGAAACGTCACCGGCTTGGGTTTCGATAATCGGCAGGGCGGTCATGCTGCCACCACCGAGGGCATCGCTGAGTTTAGCGGCACGTTCTAGTAAACGGGAGTGGAGATAGAAAACGTCGCCGGGGTAAGCTTCCCGACCGGGAGGACGACGCATGAGCAGGGATAGCTGACGATAAGCTTGAGCCTGTTTGGTGAGGTCATCATAGATAACTAGGGTCGCTTTGCCTTTATACATGAAGTATTCGGCGATTGAAGCTCCGGTATAGGGGGCGATATACTGGAGGGTGGCGGGGTCGTTAGCGTTAGCGGCCACCACTACGGTGTAATCCATGGCGCCTCTTTGGGTGAGGGTGTCGATTACTTGGGCGACGGTGGAGGCTTTTTGACCGATGGCGACATAGACACAGATCACGTCTTCGCTTTTCTGGTTAATGATCGTGTCAATGGCGATCGCTGTTTTACCAGTTTTTCTGTCACCGATAATTAACTCCCGTTGACCGCGACCGACGGGAATCATGGCATCGATAGCGGTGATGCCGGTTTGCATCGGTTCACAGACGGATTTGCGAGCGACAATACCGGGGGCGGGGGATTCTACCAGACGGGTTTCGCTGGCGAGGATGTCTCCTTTCCCGTCGATGGGACGACCGAGAGCATCAACCACGCGGCCGACTAAGGCGTCACCCACGGGAACCTGAGCGATTTTACCGGTAGCTTTCACCGTACCGCCTTCTTTAATCCCGAAACCGTCACCCATTAACACCGCGCCGACGTTATCTTCTTCGAGGTTAAGGGCGATGCCGACGGTTCCATCTTCAAATTCTAATAGTTCTCCCGACATGGCCTGTTGTAGGCCGTAGATGCGGGCAGTACCGTCACCCACTTGCAGGACGGTTCCCACGTTGGAGACCTGTACTTCTTGGTTATAGGATTCGATCTGTTGACGAATAATCGTGCTAATTTCGTCGGGTCTGATAGCTACCATAGTTTAATCTGGGAAAAAGTAAAAAATTAAGAAGGTGAAAAAACGGCAAAAAAGGGAGATTAGATGACCTTAGCGCAGGGAGAGGCTGAGGCGTTGTAGTTGACCGCGAATGCTGGCATCAAAGACCTGAGAACCGACTTTGATCACCACACCACCGATTAGGCTGCCATCAACTTTGGTTTTCAGTTCGACCACGTTCGCCCCGGTCAGGGTTTTCACTTTGTCGATGACGATTTGTTTTTGGCTATCGTTCAATTCGGTGGCCGAGGAAACTTCCGCTAAAACGGTGTTAGTCAGCACTCTAGCCAGGGTGAGATATTGTTGACAAACGGGTTCTAAAAATTGAATCCGACGTTTATCGACTAATAACATCATGAAGTTAGTTAAATAGGGATTGGCATTGGTCCCCATTACTTGGGAAAGAACGGCTTTTTTAGCTTCTTCTTTGATGACGGGATTGCCGATAAAAGCTCTTAGATCGGGAGCATTTTCCAACAATTCTAAGAGGGATTTTATTTCGCCGCCGATCACTTCTAATTGTCCGCTGCTTTGGGCGACGGAAAGTAATGCTTGGGCGTAGGGTTCGGCTATTTCTGAACTGATTAAACTTCCCTGCATCTATTTACCTCCTAGGTTGGCCAAACTGCGATCAATTAGGGTTTGTTGTACCGATTCTTCCAGGCCGGCGCTTAATTGGGATTCCACGTTAGCTAAGGCTAAAGCGGTAATTCTTTGGCGTAATTCTACTAAAACGCGATCCTGTTCCGCCGAGAGATCTTTAGCGGCACTTTCGCGCATTCTTTGAATATCGAGTTCGGCTTGGGCGGCGATGTCGGCGGTGACAGTTTTAGCTCTAGATCGAGCATTATTGATAATTTTTTCCGCCTCTTGTTTTGCTAGGGCGAGTTTTTTCTGTTCTTCGGCGAGGGCGGTAGCGGCAATATTTTTCCGGTCTTCAGCTTCGGCTAAAGCTTCAGCAATCTTCGACTGACGTTCTCCGAGGATTTGTCCGAGAACTTTGCGGCCGTAGAAGATGACTAAACCGAGCAGAATCGAGAGGTTAAATAGGTTAGTTCCTAGGATATCGGTGTTGATGCCGAATCCTTCTGCTGCCGCTTCCTTCGCCTCCGTGGCTAATAATAAAACTGTGTCGATGATCATGGTTATTGAGGGCGGGGAGTAGGTTATTCAGTTATCAGTTATCAGAGGTAAGTTATCAGTCTTCTAACTCCTGACGACTGACTTCTATCTTTTTACTGATCACTTTTATTAACCAAGGGCTGGGGTTTAGCGAACGAGTTCGGGGCCGAGGAGTTTTTCGAGAATTTGACGGGAAAGAGAGGCCACTTGTCCTTCTAGAGAACGAAAGGCTTCTTCTTTCTGTTGGGCAATTTCGGCGGCGACGGCTTCTTTACGGGCGATCGCTTCTTTTTGGGCTGCGGCAACTCGTTCGCTGGCTAGTTTTTGGGCCTCAGCTTGCGCTTGGGCGATAATCTCTTGGGATTGTTTACGAGCCGAAGTTAATTGCAATTCGTACTCTTGTACCAGTGCTTCGGTTTTGGCTAGTTGTTCTTTGGCTCCGCCTTCCGTTTGCCGAATATACTCCGCCCGTTCATCTAAAACTTTACTGAGGGGTTTATAAAAAACGGCGTTCAGGATCACTGCCAAAAGAATAAACTGTAGTGCCATCACTGGCAGGGTGGCATCGAAATCAAACATTGATTTATTCCTAATAAATAGAAGCTATAGACAGGTTCAAAAAAGGAAGATGATCCCCCTGCTTTAACAATAAACAGTCAGGGGGAATCACTAAAATTCCCTTAATTAGCTATCAGCCTTCCGTCCCAAAAACCAGATTTTTTAGTGGGCTGCTTTGGCGTTTTTTGAGAGTTTTTAAAACTCTGCTGCCAAGCTGGGGACTGGGGGCTGATAGCCCACTGCTTTTTTAATTAGGCGAAGGGGTTAGCGAACAGTAAAACGAGAGCGATAACCAAACCGTAGATGGTTAAGGATTCCATGAATGCCAAGCTGAGGAGAAGGGTACCACGAATTCTTCCTTCAGCTTCGGGTTGACGGGCGATACCGGAAACAGCTTCTCCAGAAGCGGTACCTTGACCAACACCGGGGCCGATAGCGGCTAAACCAACGGCGAGGGCGGCGGCGATAACGGAAGCGGCAGCTACTGTGGGGTTCATGGTGATTTTTTCCTCTATTTACTAATCAATTTCAATCTGTTGTTTACAGAGCGCGTTCTCAGCCGTAAAAAATGGCTGGTTTTCTGCTCAAAACTCCCGAAAGAGTTTTTGGGAAAGAACGATCCTGGAATTCAGTTGCTCATCCTGAATTCGACCAATAATTTCTTAGTTATTATCCTATTATTTGGACACTTTTCCCTAAGAAATTTTTCTGTTTTCGTCTCTCGCTTTTAAGCGTGTTCTTCTTCGTGTTCCGATTCCAGTGCCTCATGGATATAGGCCCCGGCAAGGGTAGCGAAGACAAGGGCCTGGATAGCGCTGGTAAATAAACCGAGAGCCATCAGGGGTAGGGGTACGACTAGGGGGACAAGGAAGACTAATACTGCTACTACCAACTCATCCGCGAGGATGTTTCCGAAAAGACGGAAGCTGAGGGAGAGGGGTTTGGTAAAGTCTTCTAAAATTTTGATCGGTAATAGCACGGGAATCGGCTCTAGGTAGTGAGCGAAGTAACCGAGTCCTTTTTTACTGATGCCCGCGTAGAAGTAAGCGAGGGAAGTCAGTAGGGCTAACGCCACCGTGGTATTGATGTCGTTAGTGGGGGCGGCTAATTCCCCTTCGGGCAGTTCGATTAACTTCCAAGGAATCAAGGCCCCTAACCAGTTAGAAACGAAAATAAATAAAAATAGGGTGCCGATGAAGGGCAACCAGGGTCGATATTCCTTTTCTCCTAGCTGGTTTTTGGCTAAATCGCGCAGAAATTCCAGAACGTACTCCATGAGGTTTTGAATACCGCTAGGGACTTTCTGGATTTTGCGGGTAGCGGCGATCGAGGCGATGATTAAGATAGCGAAGACGATCCAGGAGACCGCGATCACTTGCCCGTGAATTTTTAGTCCGCCGATGTGCCAGTACCAGTGTTGTCCCACTTCCAGGGAAGCGAGGCTATAAAAATTAAGCACACTTAAACTGTCTAACATTTCTACCTTGGGGAGATTCGGGTTCGCAAATCAGGGTTATTTTTAACGGTCAAAGGGTTTAGGAATCGCCTTTCTGCTCCAGCTTGAAGATGGTTTGCAGGGTATAGACGATGATCGCCCCTTTATAGGTCAAAAACCCCAAAAAAACTGGCACTATGTGCAGTTCTTGCCAACGACTGGCGATGATGATTAATCCGGCGAATAGGGCTAATCCTTTTTTTCCCACGCGATTTTTCGTTACCCCCAATTTTTCCACTTCCCCGGCCAGGAGTTTTAGGTAAACGACTCCCACCATTGCCCCTAGTAGGTAATTAAGGGCGGTATTGAGGGAATAAAACAAGCACACGGGGATAAAGATCAGACCGCTTAAGATCAGGGTGGTGATCAATAGGGTGTTTTGTAGTTGATAGTATTCCCGCATCGGATCTGACGGCGGGTTGGTTTCTGGGGTTGGGGGAGATTCGATCGATGGGTCAGACAAGGTACACCTAAATCAGCGATAGACTAATCTCAATATCTGGATTGCTTTCCCAGCTATGACGCTCAGGTAAGCCACAAGACATATTATCACGGCAGCGGCAACAATTATTAAGCAATTGTAAATTGTCATGATTCCGTCGGTCGTCGGTCGTCGGTCGTTAGGAGACAGGAGACAGGAGACTCCGAGACAGTTATCAGTGATCAGTTATCAGTTATCAGTGGCTCTCTTGGGGTTATAGTCATGAGCAGCTCTTATCGAAGAAAGGGTGTAGGCTATAGGTCCCTACCAATCACACAGGTGCAATGTAGGAGCGCAAAGTGGTCAGTGAGTTTATCCAACTGCTTGCGCCCATAATGTGACATTGTGAACATTTTTCAGCCAATATCCAAGAGAGCCTTTTCAGTTCACTGATTACTGTTTACTGATCACTGAAAAGCTCCCCACTTCCTCCTTGGTTCTTCTGGTTTCTGTGTGGAAATGAGGTCTATACTGATAGTTTATTTAACAAAATAGTCCTAAAAGTCTTTTCCAGTAAACATTTCACGATTTCATAAGCAAAAATTAGCACACAAAGTCGAGAAGAGCCCCCCCTTTCGCCAGAATTAGTCTCAATCAGGTTTTTTTAAGAGTTTTGCGCCACAGTTTTTACAAAAATTGGCATCTATATCGTGACGGGGTAAACCACAATCTGGACAAGGATAATCAATTTGAGTGCCAGATTTTAATAGTTGTTTAGTCAGAGTGCTAATTTGCAAGGGAATTAACAAAACTCCCGTTAAAATCATTAAAACTGTCACCATTTTGCCCCCATCAGAAAGGGGAGTCACATCCCCAAATCCCACGGTAGTCATAGTCACAACGGCGAAGTAAAAAGCATCAAAAAATGTCCGATAGACTTGAGGATTAATCGGGTGTTCGATCTGATAAATTAAACCCGCATAAACAAAAATAATCGAGAATAGAGTTAGTAATATGCGAATAAATACTATCTGATCGGAAGTTTTAATTTGAAAAATAGAAAGATCGGAACCAAAAAAACGAATCACTCGCAAAATTCTAAACCAGCGAAAAATTCTAAAAAACCTAATATCAAAAAAACCAAAAAATAGGGGCAGGATTGATAATAAATCTAGGATAGAAAAAATATTAAAAACAAAGCCTAGTTTTGATTCTGCACACCAAAACCGAATTAAATACTCCAGGGAAAATAAGCTTAAAATTCCCCAATCAAGCTGACGTAACCACATTTGCCAAGTGGCGGATAAGGGATAGGTTTGAGCCACATAAATCCCCAACGAGAGTAAAATTAATGCTAGGATAAGCAGATTTACCGTCAGTCCGATCGCCGTGGTGACATCCTCTAAATAAAAAGCTATTTTGGCACGAAAAGAGAGCATAAATTCAGCTATCAGTAAACAGTAACCAGTAATCAGTGAAATGAAAAATACCATCTGATCACTGATCACTGATCACTGATTAAGGTAATTCCACCGAAGTTGGTTTAGCAATATGAGGCAAACCCCAACCCAATTTTTCCCGGAGGATGCGGAAGAATTCCGTAGATTGCAGACGAATAAAATGGACTTGGTGGGGCGATTTCTGCACATTAATTCGATCTTCTGGCAAGATATAAGAACCGCCATTACCGTCCACTACCATCACCATCCGATTAGCAGTTGCTGGGAAAATATTTACAGTTTCCTTGTCAGAAAATACCAAGGATCTCGAAGCTAAAGAATGGGGACAAATGGGAGCTAATTGTAATACCGGCACATCGGGAGTTATTACCGGGCCACCGGCGCTGAGAGCATAGGCAGTAGAACCGGTGGGAGTGGAGAGAATAACCCCATCGGCAGCGATATCGACAGGTGCGTGTTCACCAATTTGAATCTCAAAATGACACATACTGGTGAGGGGTTCCCGGTGGACGACCACCTCATTGAGAGAAAGTGCCTCCCAGAGGAGGGTATCTTCGCGAAACAGTCGCACCGTGATCATCGAGCGATTTTCGATGGTGTATTTCCCCTCTAGAACCTGCTCTAAGGCGGGTTCAAGCTGATTTAGGTAAATTTCGGTCAAAAAGCCCATGTGTCCCGTATTGACCGTTAACAGGGGCAAATTAAGGGTGGCCAACTGCCGGGCTGCCGATAGGACTGTACCATCGCCCCCCAACACGATCGCAAAACTTAAATCTTGCTCGAAGTGGGGGGGGACTAACTGATCGATCGGGGTAAAACAAACCGGACGAGAGGGTTTAGAATGGCCTAGCAGACCACCGCTGCCGGTAGCCATAAACACCTGGCAACCTAGGGAAAGTAGCTGATCTTGTATCTGATGGGCTGTTTTACAAGCGATAGGCTTAATATCGTTGTAAATAATGCCGATTTTGGGCATTGACAAATTTTCCTACTGCTGAATCACGCTTTCTTTTTGAAAGGAGTTTTCTTCTTCTTCTGAGCTTTTTGTTTCTCGAAGTCGATTTCCTTGAGCTTCTTGAGAATGCGGCTAAAGTATTCTTGTAAATAGGATTCTAAAGTAGTTGTTTGACTCGGATCAAGGCCAAATACTTGATAAACTTCTGCCATGGGGGCATCAAGGGCTTGATCACTAGCGAGAACTTCCGCAAAAGCTAGTCGGTCAGATATATTATAAGTCCATTGGAAACAACGGCTTATTCCTCGCATAAAACGCAGTAATCCCATGGGTAAACGCCAAATTTTCCCCTCTTTACCCGATAGGCGTTCGCAAACTTCGATAATTTCTTCAGCTTTCCAAGCTTTGCTGCCGACCACGGGATAGGACTGACCGACGGTTTCGGGGACTTCTAAAGCGCGAACGGCGAATTTAGCGATATCTTGGGTGTCCATGTAGGCGATCGCTGTACTTTCCCCCGTGATCCAGACGGTTTGATTATCTAACATCGGGATGGCGTATTGACCGATTAAACCCTGCATAAAGCCACAGGGACGCAGAATTGTATATTTTAAACCCGATTCTGCTATAAATTTCTCGGTACAGCGTTTTATCTCCATCAAAGGCACGTTGGGATATTTTTCGGCATTGAGGATCGAAAAGAAAATAAAGCGATCTACCCCGGCGGTTTTGGCCGCTTGAATCAGATTAACTTTACCATCCCAATCCACCTGTTTAATGCTGGCTGAGTCCGTCGCCCGGGCAGTAGCGGCATCGATCACCGCGTCCATTCCCTCTAAAGCAGTAATAATCGTACTTTTATCCCGCAGGGTTCCCCCGACTAATTCCGCGCCCCATTCCTTCAAAAAAGCCGCTTTTCTCTGACTGCGTACCAAACAACGCACTTGATGTCCCCGATCGATGGCATGACGCACGATCTGTCGCCCTAGGGTTCCCGTCGCACCGACAACTAATACTTTCATCTATAATTAATTTTTTGTTACATTTGTTAACACTTCTCTAAGATACTATCAAAAAAGTGGATCATTTAGGGATAGAAAAATTCTAAGATTCCCCGATCCCCGTCCAGTTCTACCATTGTTCCCACTGGTAAAGCGGCATTATCGCCATCATGACCGAAAGGTAACTCAGCAATAACCGCAATGCCTAAATCGCCCAAACGCTCTTTTAAGACTTCCTCCACGGTTTGACTATCACTACCGGGAGCTGCCAGACAACGGCTAAAACGACCGAGGGCAATGCCTTTAATTCGGGAGAAAATGCCCAGCATTCGCCACTGAGTTAACATTCGATCGATCCGGTAGGGGGCCTCGGTTACGTCCTCTAGGGCTAAAATTACCCCCTCTAGGGTGGGTTGAACCGAGGTTCCGAGGAGATGGGTGGCTACGGTTAAATTAGCTGGTAATAAGCGTCCCCGCACTTTGCCCCCACCCCAACCTTGACCGATAAGAGGGGCTAAAGGACGACCTTCCAGAAGAGAAAAGAGGCGATCGATTGATTGGGGACTTTCTTGGGCTAAGGTGGTTAAAACTGGCCCGTGAACGCTACAAATGCCCTGTTTCGCTAAACTCCATAAAATCCCCGTCACGTCGGAAAAACCGATTAACCATTTCGGGTTAGTTTTTGCCCATGTCCAATTTTCCAAGAGGCGAGCGCTACCGTAACCCCCCCTAGCGCAGAGAATTGCTTGACAATCGTCATCTTGCCATGTTTGGGCTAAAGCTTGACGACGTTGCTCGTCGCTACCGGCGAGATAACCGAGACGATTAGCCCAATTCTCGCTCAATTCCACTTGATAACCCCTTGATCGCCAGATTTCTACGCCTTTTTCGAGGGCGGCTAATTCCTTGACGGCGCCACTGGTGGCCACCAGAGAAACTTTAGCACCGGGTTGCAGAAACGATGGGATGATCATAGGTTAATTCTCTTTTGTTGGCGGATTAAGCGGAAATTACAGGTAATTTTGTGACAGCATGAAAACTGACAGCATATTCTATCGAATGTTTCTCGATTTTCCCGATTCGTTCTTTGAATTAATCGAACGACCCGATGCTATCGTTAGCAATTATCGATTTACTTCCCAAGAAGTCAAACAACTAGCTTTCCGATTAGATGGTTTATTTTTGCCGCTCGATAATCTGGAAAATTTGCCTTTTTATCTGGTAGAAGTGCAGTTTCAAAAGGATGAAGACCTATATTATCGATTATTTTCAGAACTTTTCCTGTATCTTAGACAGTATAAACCTTTGTCACCCTGGCAGATAGTTGTTATTTATCCTAGTCGAGAAATTGAGCGAGAACATCCCCAGCAATTTGCCGATTTTTTATCCCTAGCAAGGGTTAAAAGAATCTATCTGGATGAATTGCCAAATGACGAGACTCCTTCCTTAGCGATCGCTATGGTCAAATTGGTTACGGAAAGTGAGAGTCAAGCCGTTAATTCTGCTAAGATTTTAATTAAACAGGCTCAAAGAGAAGTCAGCGATCGCTTAGTGCAGAGAAATGTCATTGATTTAATCGAAACGATAATTATTTATAAGTTACCCCAAAAAAGTCGAGAGGAAATAGAAGCTATGTTGGAACTACAAGACCTAAAACAAACTCGTTTCTATCAAGAAGCTTTTGGAGATGGAATTGAACGGGGAATTGAACAGGGAATTGAACAGGGAATAAACTTGCAAAAATTGAAAACAATTCCGCTACTGCAAGACCTTGGTTTAACCCCGCAACAAATCTCGGAACGCTTAGACTTGAATCTGGAAACAGTGCTTAACTATTTGACACAACAGCAACAATGATCAATCCCGTTTCAACAGTCTAGAAAAACAGCAGTCGAGAGGAAATTGAAGCTATGTTAGAACTACAAGACCTAAAACAAACTCGTTTCTATCAAGAAGCTTTTGGAGATGGTATTGAACAGGGAATTGAACAGGGAATTGAACAGGGAATTGAACGGGGAATTGAACGGGGAATTGAACGGGGAATAAACTTGCAAAAATTGAAAACAATTCCGCTACTGCAAGACCTTGGTTTAACCCCACAACAAATCTCGGAACGATTAGACTTAACTCTGGACACAGTGCTTAACTATTTGGCACAACAGCAACAATAATCAAACCTGTTTCAACAATCTAGAAAAGCATCAATTTCTAAGTAGTTGGCAAATGAATAGTAGTAAATCAGTGACCTTTAAGCTATCAGCGATGACATGAAAACTGACAGCATATTCTATCGAATGTTTCTCGATTTTCCCGATTCTTTCTTTGAATTAATCGCTCAACCCGATGCTAGGGTTAGCAATTATCGATTTACTTCCCAAGAAGTTAAACAACTAGCTTTTCGATTGGATGGTTTATTTTTGCCGCTCGATAATCTGGAAAATTTGCCCTTTTATCTGGTAGAAGTGCAGTTTCAAAAGGATGAAGACCTATATTATCGATTATTTTCAGAACTTTTCCTGTATCTTAGACAGTATAAACCTTTATCACCGTGGCAGATAGTTGTTATTTATCCTAGTCGAGAAATTGAGCGAGAACATCCCCAGCAATTTGCCGATTTTTTATCCCTAGC